>DASTET010001075.1:0-7031 GCA_035709445.1 Blastocatellia bacterium
CTATAGCGAGGTCTAGCTGACTATGGCTTTGAAGACTGTCGACAAAGACGTTGTAGCTGCCGGTGGGCACGGCATGGACAAGCACCCGAAAGGGCTTTATGTCCTGTTTGCCACCGAGATGTGGGAGCGTTTCAGTTTCTATTCGATGCTGGCGCTTTTCACGCTTTACTTGCAAGACCCAAACGAGGGTTTCGGATGGACCACAGAGCAGGCTACAAGCCTCTATGCGAACTATCTCATGTTCGTATATGCGAGCCCGCTTTTAGGCGGATGGCTGGCCGATAAGAAGATCGGCTACCGCAAGGCAGTGATGATAGGCGGATTTTTCTTTATGGCGGGGCATCTGCTGCTCTCGTTCCGCTCCCTGCCTGTCGTCTATGCGGCGCTGACCTGCCTGGTGATCGGCAACGGGTTGTTCAAGCCGAATGTCTCTACGATGGTCGGGAACCTCTATCCGGAAGGAAGCCATCTGAAAGACCGCGCCTATAACATCTTCTACATGGGGATCAACATCGGCGCATTCATCGCCCCGATCGTGATGGAGATTGTCAAACAGAATTATGGCAACCATCCCGCCTTCGCCGTGGCTGCTTTCGGGATGGTGATTTCGGTGGCAATACTGTGGAAGTGGAAGCGCGATGTCGAAGACCCGAAGCGGGACACGCTGCTCAGACAGTCTTCGGACCAGCAGTCGGAATCGGCAGCCGTCTCGGTCGACGCGCCTCCGCAAGGGGTGAGCCATCAGGTAGCCGATGGGTCGAAGGCCCGAACGACTCCTACAACGCCGGGCGGGATGTTCGCTCCCAATGCTGTCGCGCCGGTCAATCCCATAGACACGGTGCCGGAGTGGAAGCGGATAGGCGCGCTGATAGTTGTATTCCTGATAGTCATAGTCTTCTGGATGGTCTTCCACCAGAACGGCTCGACGCTCACCTACTGGGCGGACAAGAACACCGACTGGGAGGTCTCGGGAACCATATCGAACGCGATCAATCCTTTCTGGGTAGTCACGCTTACGTTCCCGCTGGTCTGGTTCTGGAAGTGGCTGGACGGCAAAGGCAAGGAGCCTTCGACGCCGACAAAGATGGCTTTCGGCATGACGCTGACGGGGCTGTCGTTCTTTGTCCTCTACATCGCGGCAAGGATTGGCGAAGCGTCGGTTACGGGGAGCGATCCTTATGCGTTCAAAGTATCGCCCGCCTGGATCATCACCTCGTATGCCGTGGTGACGGCCGGCGAGCTTATGCTGTCGCCGATGGGGCTTTCGCTGGTCTCGAAGGTTGCGCCTATAAGGGTCCGAGGGCTGATGATGGGCGGCTGGTTTGTGGCCACGGCCATTGGCAACAAGCTGACGATGATAGGCGTTTACTGGGAGCGATGGCTGCACTCCACCTTCTTCGCCGTGCTCGGGACGATGGCGCTGGTCATGGCCGTCGTGCTCTTCTTTCTTCTGAAACCTTTGAAGAAGGCGATGCCCGGAGTCTGATTGGTCGGTTAGCAATATTCAACTCACAGAGGCGGTCTCTGAGTGACCGCCTCTGTTTATCAATCCATCCTTAAGCCGTCAGGCAAGCTGTTACAAATTAATCCTGGAGGA
The DNA here is from genome assembly GCA_035709445.1 of Blastocatellia bacterium. Lineage (GTDB taxonomy): Bacteria > Acidobacteriota > Blastocatellia > UBA7656 > UBA7656 > DASTET01. The sequence continues at coordinate 1,598 of DASTET010001075.1, forward strand.
GAGATGATCCACCGTCGAACCCTGCTTATCCGCTGTCCCGCCATTTTGCTTATGGCGGTCTTAACCGCTGCTCACCTCTCGCCGGCGCTGGCCACACAAAGACGGTCTGATGGTCAGACGGCGAACGGAGTTTCCGGCAAGAAGTTCGATCTTACGATAGACAATATAATGCGCGGGCCGGAGCTTGTCGGTTATGAGCCTCGCGCCGTCCGCTGGTCCGCCGATGGCCAGCGTATCTACTTCCAGTGGAAACAGGCTGCGGAGCCAAGGGAGAAGGATTTCGATACCTACGCAGTCAACCGCGACGGGAGCGGGTTGCGCAAGCTTTCGGAAGACGAGGCCAAAAACGCGCCCCCGACCTCAGGCGAGCAGTCGAAGGACAAGAAGCTCACTCTGTTTACCGCCGAAGGCGACATCTTTATTTACGACCACGCTGCGAATCAGCGGCGGCAGATCACCGACACGACCGACGTAGAAACGAACCCGCGCTTCACAAGGGACCAGCGCCGAATATTCTTCACCAGGGCGAACAACCTTTATGTAATATCGCTCGACACCGGGTCGCTTGTTCAGATGACGGATGTGCGCGCGGCGGGCCCTGCGCCCGGCGGGCCGCCGCAGGCCGCGCGCGGCTCCTCGCAGCAGCGCGGGACCGAGAGCCAGGAGTATCTGAAGAAAGAAGAGCGCGAGCTGATCGACTCGGTCAAACGACGCGCCGAGCGCCGCCAGGAGCAGGAGGAGCGCCGAAAACGAGAGAACCCGCGAAAGCCGTTTCAGCTTCAGCCGCGACAATCGGTCGTGGCCCTCAATCTCACGCCCGATGAAAAGCATGTCATTGCGGCGGTCAACGAGGCTGGAGAAGGCGCGAAAAGCACTATAGTGCCCAACTATGTGACCGAGAGCGCCTATACCGAAGACATCCCCGCCCGGACCAAGGTGGGCGATGCGCTATCCCGCTCGCGGCTCGCAGTGATATCGGTCGAGACGGGGGACGTGAAATGGGTCGATCACGGTCAAAAGATTGCCGCGCCTCAGCCCGGCCTCGAGTCCGCCGATCAACAGACCTCGGCGCGCCAGACGAGCAGTGACCGCGAGGTCCAGCTCTTTCAGCCGGTCTGGTCCGAAGACGGGTCCAGGGCGATAGTCCAGGCCCGGTCCGCAGATAATAAAGACCGATGGATCATGGCGCTCGACCCGGCGGCGGCAAAGACTCGTGTTATCGCCTCCATGCGCGACGACGCATGGATAGGGGGGCCGGGCTCGTTTACAGCCGGGTGGATGCGCGACAACCAGCACATCTATTTTCAGTCGGAGCGCGACGGCTATTCGCATCTCTATACGGTCTCTTATGACGGGGGCGAGCCGCGCCAGCTCACGTCCGGGAGATGGGAGGTGACCGGCGTGCAGCTTTCAAGTGACAAGAGCCGGTTCTATCTTACGACGAGCGAAGTCCATCCCGGAGAGCGCCACCTCTACGTTATGCCGGCAGAAGGAGGCGAGCGTGTAAAGCTCACATCAAGCCCCGGAAACAACCAGGCGTTCGTATCTCCTGACGAAAAGATGCTGGCGCTGATCCATTCCTACAGCAACCGCCCGCCTGAGATTTATATTCAGGAGAACCGGGCGAACGCGACGGCGAGCAAGATAACTTCGTCGCCCTCGGCTGAGTTCTGGCAGTACAACTGGATAGACCCGCCGATAGTCACATTCAAGGCGCGCGACAACGCGGAGGTGTATGCGCGGCTCTACAAGCCCAGGAATTATCGCAAGGGCGGCCCGGCTGTCATCTTCGTCCACGGCGCGGGCTACTTGCAGAACGTTCATCGCTGGTGGTCGAGCTACTTTCGCGAGTACATGTTCCATCACCTGTTGATGGAGCACGGCTACATAGTGATGGATGTAGATTACCGGGCGTCAGCCGGGTACGGGCGCGACTGGCGCACGGGGATATACAGGCACATGGGCGGCAAGGACCTCGAAGACCAGGTCGATGCGGCGCGCTGGCTCGTAAGCGAGCACGCCGCAGACGCGAAGCGCATAGGCATATACGGCGGCAGTTACGGCGGATTTATAACCTTGATGGCGATGTTCACCCAGCCCGAAGTGTTCGCCGCCGGGGCCGCGCTGCGCCCGGTTACGGACTGGGCGCATTATAATCACGGGTACACGTCGAACATCTTGAACACGCCGCATAAAGACCCGGAGAGCTATAAGCGGTCGTCGCCGATCTATTTCGCCGGGGGGCTGAAGGGCGCGCTTCTGATCTGTCACGGCATGGTAGATGTGAACGTGCATTTTCAGGATACGGTCAGGCTCGTGCAGCGATTGATCGAGCTTCGAAAAGAGAACTGGGAGCTTGCCGTTTATCCGGTCGAAGACCACGGCTTCGTCGAGCCGACGAGCTGGGCCGACGAATACAAGAGGATTTTCAAGCTCTTCGAGACTACCCTGAAAAAAGGATTGGTGAAATAGACAGGATTGAGCAGGATAAACGCGCTAATCCTGTCTATTTGCGGGTGAGCGATTGGGGAGGAATACTCTGCGGGCTGTGTAGTTTCTCGCATAAACCGGCCCGCCCTATCGTTTAGCTTTACTCTATCGCGCCCTCACAGGCTGGAACACGATTTGCCTCTCATAGCGAGATGCTCCTTGTGGAGATTTCGACATTTGAAGGGATTCACAAATCATGACCAGTCATATAAAGAATCGGTTCTTATCATCCTGCCTTGCGCTGGCTTTGATCGCAGTCACGGCGCCGGGCGGTCTGGCGCAGAATCCGCCGGATAAGGAGCTGGCGACTGACAAAAAGGGCTCGACCAGCACATCTCCCGCTCAATCGAAGTCTCAGCCCGCCTCGACGCAACAGTCCATAAAGATTGGCCCGGTATCCTTTTCAGGCAGCGTGCGAGCGCGCATAGAAGACTGGGACTGGTTCGAGACCCCGGCTGCCGACGGCAACTACACTTTCGGCGCAGTGCAGCTCCGGCTGAGCCTCAGCCAGCAGCGAGAGAAGTTCGATTGGCAGGTTGAAGGTGAGTTCCCATGGCTTATCAACCTGCCGAAAGATGCGATCGCCCCCGCGCCGCAGGGGCAGCTTGGACTGGGCGCGTCCTACTTTGCGGCGAGCGGGACGAAGGATGTTTCCGCCGTTCTCAAGCAGGCGTTCGTCCGCTTCAAAGGGATCGGCGGAGATAAGGCGAGCAGCCTTAGGATCGGGCGGTTCGAGTTCGCGGACGGCGCTGAGATCACCCCGAAGGACGCCACTCTTGCCACGCTCAAGCGGGATCATATAGCTCACCGTTTGATAGGCCCGTTCGCCTTCTCGCACATCGGGCGCAGCTTTGACGGCGTTCAGTATGTTCGAAATACGGCAGGGTCGAATCTCACTTTTGTCGGAGCCCGCGCGACCGAAGGCGTCTTTCAGTTGAATGCCAACAGGCAGATGGATGTCGATTTCTATTACGGCGCGTTTACAAAACCGCTGCCGGGCGACCGCGCAGAGAGCGAGCTGCGGGCCTTCGCCCTCCACTATCACGACGGGCGAGGGGCGATCAAGACCGATAACCGCACAATAGGCGAAAGGACAGCCGATGGAGAGAACATCAGGCTGACGACTGTAGGCGGACACTTTATCGGCGCGATAAAGGCGGGCCCCGGTACGGTCGACCTGCTTGTGTGGGGCGCGGGGCAATTCGGGAGCTGGGGCAGGCTTGATCATCGCGCCGGGGCGATGGCCGCTGAAGGCGGTTACAAGTTTGGCGTGAAGACAAATCCCTGGCTGCGCGCCGGGTACTTCCGCAGCACCGGAGACGGGAACCCATCGGACGGCGATCACACGACCTTCTTCCAGATGTTGCCGACGCCGCGCATCTATGCCCGCTTCCCGTTTTACAACTTGATGAACACCGAGGATGTGTTTGCGCAGTTACGGTTGAAGCCGCACAGTCGAGTGACGCTCAGAGGCGACGTTCGCTACCTGAGACTGAGCAACAGGAGCGACCTGTGGTACGCAGGGGGCGGCGCGTTTCAGGATGAGACGTTCGGCTACATCGGACGACCGGGCGGAGGCCGAAAGGGCCTGGGGACGTTGTTCGACCTGAGCGCGGATCTCAACCTCACCGAAACAACCGTGTTCTCGTTTTATGCCTCAGGCGTGCGCGGCGGGAGCGTGCAGCAGTTAATCTATCCCGCAGGCGGAAAGAACCCGGCGGCCCGCTTCATCTACTTCGAGCTTACGCAGCGGTTTTAAGCAATGATAGCCGCAGGTTTACGCATAGGCACGCGGATGATATATAATCGGGACGTGACGCTTAGAGGCCTTTTCGATAGCCCGATAAATGGAGCTTTAAGCGATTGGCATCTGCGAAAGCGCTGGACCGCTTGACGGACGAGCAGTTGCTCGACCTGCGGCTTTGCGATCTGCCGCTCACAATTGAAGGCACGGTTTTAGAGGGTCGCGTGGCCCGCCTCTATGAAGAGCTTGACGCGCGGGGGGTGGCAGTAAAGCCTCACGTCTGGCTGTCGGAAGAGTGGTTCACGCCCGATGAAGTCCCCGGTTTTGCCATCCCCTTTTACCTGGCCCACCCTCGCCTCTCCAGGGTTGAACGAAAGAAGATGCTCGAAGTCGAAGGCGGAAGCGAGAAAGAATGCCTCCGCATCATGCGGCACGAAGCGGGCCACGCTATCGATAATGCGTTTCACCTCCACGGAAGGCAGCGTTACCGCGAGCTGTTCGGCTCATCCTTCTACCATTACCCGGACTGGTACAGACCCAGGCCCAACAGCCTCGATTATGTACTTCATCTCCCGGCCTGGTACGCGCAGGCTCACCCTAGCGAAGATTTCGCCGAGACCTTCGCCGTGTGGATGGCGCCGGGGTCGAGATGGAGAAAACGGTATAAGGACTGGCCCGCGCTTCGTAAGCTGGAGTATGTCGATGAGCTTATGAGAAAGCTTGCGGGAAGGCTCCCTCCCGATCTCGCGCGCGAAGTGGTCGAGCCGCTCTCTGAGATCAAAAAAACTCTGCGCGAGCATTACGCGATCAAGCAGCAGCGTTACGCATTGGACTGGCCGCCCGAATATGACCGCGAGCTGCTCCGCATATTCTCTTCGGGGCCTCAGAACAAATCCTGTCCGGGCGCCGCCGGTTTTCTGCGCCGTCACCGCCGCAGGCTCTGCAAAGAGGTGGCGGAAGGGACGGGAGTCCACAACTACGCCATCGACCAGGTGCTTGCGCACATCATCAACCGTTGCAGGGAGCTGAAGCTGCGAGTCTGCCTCGATCAGGAAGAGGCCCGCGAGAAGGCGCTCGTGCTGCTGACGGTCCAGACCATGAAAGGGATACACTCCGGCTATCACAGGATTCCAATATGAATAATAAGCCAGGCAAAAAGCTCCGCGTCATCGTCCTTGTTCACGAAGATCTTATTCCGCC
>DASTET010001076.1:0-2810 GCA_035709445.1 Blastocatellia bacterium
CGAAGGCGCGGAGATTCGCGACCTGATAGGTCGCAAGTGCTGCACCCTGCTCCAGGGGATAGAGGGCGATCAGTGCCGCGTGGCGCAGGTCATAAAGACGGGCCGCCCCGTCACATTCGAGCTGGTGCCGCAACGCCTGTCGCGTCCCGTTCTCGTGACGATCTCTCCGCTCAAGGACTGGCAATGGGCCTCTTTCGCCGACGGCGCGAGCGCGACTCCCCAGATCGAACCGAATGATTCGGGCGCGATAGGCGCAGTCTGCATCGTCCGTGACCTCTCCGAGCTTCGCGCGGCAGAGGCGGTCGCGCGCGAGCAGCGCAGCTTCCTGGTCAAGCTCATAGAGCATGCCAACGATGCGATCTTCGCATTATCGCCTGAAGGCCGCTTCATATGGTTCAACGAGCAGTTGATAAAGCTTTCGGGTTACTCGCGCGAGGAGCTCTCGACGAGCGATTACCGCCGTTTCATCCCCGCCGAAGATAAGAAGGTCTCCGTCGAGAGGTTCACGCGGGCGCTGGCGGGCCAGGCCCAGACCTTCGAAATGGAGGGGCTAACCAAAACAGGCGAGGCCCGCCTGCTGCTTGTGACCTACACGCCGATCTATGACGGGGGGCGGGTGACGAGCGTGCTTTCGATAGCGCGCGACATAACCGAAGAGCGACTGGCCAGCGAGCGCGCCGCGCAGGCCGACAAGCTCCGCGCGCTGGGGCAGCTTGCTTCCGGGGTGGCGCACAATTTCAACAACATACTCGCCGCCATACTCGGTCACGCTCAGCTTGTGCGGAGGATATGTAACGACCCCCGCGCAATCGAGCGGCTCGATATTATCGAGCGGGCCGCTATGGACGGGGCTCAGACCGTCAAGCGGATTCAGGGTTTCGGGCTGCAACAAAACGACGGCGAGGTACAGGAGTCGGTCGATATAAACCAGCTCGTGCAGGATTCGACGACGCTCACCCGCGCGCGGTGGTGCGACGACGCGCAGGCCCGCAGCCTGCATTACGACGTGAGGCTTGATCTGCAATCTGTGCCGCTCGTGCAGGGCGCTGCCTCCGAGCTGCGCGAGGTCTTCGTCAACATAATCCTCAACGCGCTCGACGCGATGCCCGAAGGCGGCGCCCTGCGAATAACCACCGAGACGAGCGATTCTATGGTGCGGGTCTGCTTTATCGATAACGGGACGGGGATGAGCAAAGAGGTGCGCGATCACATATTCGAGCCTTTCTTTACGACCAAGGGCGTGGCAGGGATGGGGCTCGGTCTCGCCGTCAGCTACAGCATCATCGAGCGTCACGGCGGGCGCATCGAGGCCCGCAGCAACCCGGACCGGGGCACGACCTTTATTATCACGCTGCCCGCAGCCGAACAGTTGAGCGAGATGCGCTCGCGCGGCGGTCACAGACAGGTAGAATCGGCCAGCATACTCGTCATCGACGACGACGAGCGAGTGCGCGAAGCAATGGTCGGGATGCTGAGGGCGGCAGGCCACCGGACGCAGCAGGCGGGCAATGGTCCCGAGGGGCTGAAGAAGATGGAGCGCAGCCACTACGACCTGGTCTTTACCGATCTCGCTATGCCGGGGATGGACGGTTGGGCGGTAGCGAGCGAGATACGCCGCCGATGGCCCGAAGTGAAGATAGTGCTCATAACCGGCTACGCCATCACCCCCGAAACCGTAGAGTTTCACCGCGACCTGGTAAACAAAGTGATACTCAAACCGATCCGATTCGATGACATCAGCGCGACCCTGGGACAGGTCCTCTCCTGAAGAAGCCAGAAGCCAGAAACCAGAAGCCAGAAGCCAGAAGGTTGAAGAATCGTTCAATCTTCTGGCTTCTGGCTTCTGGCTTCTGACTTCTGATGTTAGAATTTCCCTCGATGAAACAATATCCGGTCATCGGCGTGTAATTCAGGCAAACACCCGTGTGAACTGGCGCGTCTAAGCTACAGCCTCCGGCGCGGCTTTATCGAACAGGCAGGAAGATTTGAGGGATGTATGATGATTGAAAGAAAGACAATCAGTTCTATTATCGTGCTCTTAGCGGTCCTTGCGCTGCCATCTTTTGCAGGCGCGCAGGCGGGCGGCGACGTTCGCCGCCGGACGATTGCCATCACCTATTTCAGAGACCCGGTAAAGGTCTATCTTGCAGGCACGACGCTCAGGCCGAATGCTAAAGGCGAAGCAACGGTCGAGCGATGGCGTAAACGAAATACCAGCGAAATCGACATAACCATAGAGAATATGATCCCGGCCTTCAACTACGGGGCCGATTACAACACCTATGTGCTCTGGGCCATCACGCCCGCCGGGCAGGTAGATAACCTCGGCGAGTTCCGGCTGTCAGGAGGCTCGGCGCGGCTCAAGACAGCCACCTCATACCAGGAGTTTGCGATGATAGTGACGGCTGAGCCGCATTACCTTGTCAGGCTGCCATCGCAGAAGCTCATACTGGAGAACCTTGCCCCGACCTCGAAGAACGTCGAGGTCAAGGCGACCGAGATATATTTCACGGGCGATTCCGGAAGGTACTATACCGACACCTCCATTCCCACCATGGCCGAGCGCGATTACAACAAGACCCCTATGGAGCTGTTGCAGGCGAGGCGGGCGGTCCAGATAGCCCGCCTTGCCGACGGGGAGCGGTATGCTCCAAATGATTTCAATTCGGCCTCGCGCGCGCTCGAAGAGGCGGAGGCGGCTTTCCGACGTGGCGCGAGCGTACACGAGGTCGGGCGCATATCAAGAGAGGCGATATCGCTCGCCGTTCGCACTCGCGACATCTCGGAGGAGCGCGCGCTGGCAGCCGAAC
>DASTET010001077.1:0-6605 GCA_035709445.1 Blastocatellia bacterium
AGCGGCTCGCCGGGATCGATACGGTTCTGGATCCCATCAATACCCGCCATAAGCATCGCAGAGAATGCGAGGTAGGCATTGCAAGACCCGTCGGGGAATCGGACTTCGAGCCGCTTCGCCTTCGGGTTGGTCGAGAACATAGGGATGCGGACCGCCGCCGAGCGGTTGCGGGCCGAGTACGCCAGATTGACCGGGGCCTCGAAACCCGGGACGAGCCTCTTATAACTGTTCGTCGTCGGAGCGGCAAGCGCGGCGATGGCCGGAGCATGCTTTAGTATCCCGCCGATGTAATAGCGCGCAGTCTCCGAGATCCCCGCGTAACCGTCGCCCGCAAACAGTGGGCTCTCGCCCTTCCATAGCGACTGGTGGCAGTGCATCCCATTTCCATTGTCGCCATAGAGCGGCTTGGGCATAAAGGTCGCGGTCTTTCCGTGGCGGAGCGCCACATTCTTGACCGCGTACTTGAAGATCATCAGGTTGTCGGCAGTGTTGAGCAGCGTTGAATATCTAAAGTCGATTTCGCACTGGCCCGCCGTCGCCACTTCGTGGTGATGGCATTCTACGCTCAGCCCTGCCTGCTTCAAAATCGCAGCAATATCCGACCGTATGTTATGAATCGTATCGAGCGGGGGAAGCGGCACGTATCCTTCCTTGTGGCGAATATGGTATCCGGCGTTTGCGCCCTCGGCCCCGGTATTCCACGCGCCCTCTCCGCTGTCTATCATCATGCCGCACGAATGGTTCTCGTTGTGAAATGCGACGCGGTCGAATATGAAGAACTCGGCCTCAGGCCCGAAATAGACCGTGTCGGCAATCCCTGTGAACTTCAAATAATCTTGCGCCCGCTTTGCGAGCGCGCGCGGGTCGAGCCAGTAACTCTCCCTCGTAACTGGATCGACGATATCGGCTATCAAACAGAGAGTCTTCCGCTCCATGAACGGGTCCATCCAGAATCGAGATGCGTCCGGAACCAGCAACATATCGCTCTCGTTGATCGCCGCCCATCCTCGCAGGCTGCTCGCGTCAAAGCCGAACCCCTCAACGAAGGAGTCTTCCGAAAGCTCCTCTATAGGGAATGTGAGGTGATGCCAGGAGCCGATAAGGTCCGTAAAACGCACGTCAACAAACTCTGCCGCTTCGTCGGCAGCATACTTCAAGACATTCTTTGGGTTCATAGTTTCTCCTGTCGCTTTATTGATCTCAAAATAAAATGCATGCCACCCACCAGGCGATATGAATAACCCACCGAGTGAGAATCGACTATGGCAATAATGGTGCCAGCAGACCCCTTCATACCGCTTTTCAGGTAAGTTATGATTCTAAGCGTCTTAGAAACCCTATCGCCCGGCGAAAGCTTTACAGGGACGGTAAGAAACTTACAGACTTGTAGGGAAAGGTCTTGTCCTCTTACAAAATTGTAAACCGAGATTTGCCTCTACCCTCTGAACCTGTGTCTATCTATCGAGTACTTTTTGACCTTGTAGTTAAGAATTCGTTCTGTGGTTCCGAGCAATCTTGCGGCCTTTGCGCAGTTACCACGCGAGGACTTCAAGGCGTCCTGTATGAGGTCTTTTTCGTAGGCTTCGACGGCTTCCGTTAGCGACATCCTCATGGCGGTGCCGGAAGCCTCTGCGGTTTGCAGCGTGGGCGGCAGGTGGTGCCCATGTATCGCGTTGCCCTCACAGACGAGCACTGCCCTCTCGATTGTGTTTTCAAGCTCGCGAACGTTTCCCGGCCAGTGATAGCTTCCGAGCATATCGATGGCAGGCGTGGAGATACGCCTTATATTCTTTCCGTGTTCGAGCGCGTATTTCTCAAGAAAGTGGTCTGCAAGCAGCATCACATCGGGCTTGCGCTCGCGCAGAGGCGGCAGAAATATTGTAAAGACGTTCAGCCGGTAATAGAGGTCCTCGCGAAATGTTCCTTCACTGATCGCCTTCTCCAGATCTTTGTTCGTAGCGGCGATGAGCCTGACATTTGCCTTTATGGTCTCGACGCCGCCGAGCCGCTCGAACTCTCGCTCCTGCAATGCCCTGAGCAGCTTCACCTGGGTCGATATATTCAAATCGCCTATCTCATCAAGGAACAGAGTGCCGCCCTCGGCCATCTCAAAGCGTCCCTTCTTACGCGCCTGCGCTCCTGTAAAAGCGCCCCGCTCGTAGCCGAAAAGCTCCGATTCTATCAGCGTCTCAGGCAGCGCCGCACAGCTTACTTTTACAAACGGCTTCTTAGCACGGGCAGAGTTGTAGTGGATGGCGTGTGCGATCAGTTCCTTGCCCGTTCCGGATTCTCCCCTGATGAGGACCGTAGTATTTGTCCGCGCGACCTGTGCGACCTGCTCATAGACCTGTCGCATCGCGCCGCTGTTGCCGATGATATTCGAGAAATCGTACCGCTCTTTAAGCTCCTGGCGCAGGTGGACGTTTTCATCGAGGAGCCGCTGTCGCTCGGACTCGACCATTCGGTGAAGCTTCAAAGCGTGAGCGATCATCGCTGCGACCACGCGAAGAAACCTTACAGTCCGGTCATAATCTCTGTCCTTCTTGAACTTCAGGTCTACGCCGAGCGCTCCGAGCGGCTTACGGTTCAGAATGATAGGCACGGAGATAAAGCTCATCTCCTGCTTACCCGGTTCGCCCCGCGGCGGGGTCCGGTTTTGAAACAGCGGCTCCTGCCCGATCTGCGGGATGATAATATGCTTGCCGCTCTCGACCACGCGACCGGTTATCCCCTCGCCTAGCCTGTACCTCGGTCCGTGCCCGTCTGTCGTGATCCCGTTGGCCGCTTCGATGTAAAGGTCGCCCGTAGCTTCCTGTAGCAGCGTCACCGCGCTTCGAATCATGCCGTGGTGCCGCTCAAGTATCTCAAGCACGCGATGAAGCGCGGCCTTGAGGTTGAGCGTGCCTGAAAGCGCCTGGCTTATCTCTACAAGTGTGTTGAGGTTTCTTATCTCGCCCGTCTGTTCGGCCATAATTAAAATGGACACCCCCGGTTATTCACTGCCGGATAAATCCATCCTACAAAAATGTCCTGCGTATGAAGTTTGCCAACAGGATTGTAGGATAGACCCATCCCCCGGGGTCAAGCCGACAGAGAGCAATCATGAGGCGGGCATCAGGCGATCCATATTGAAAGAAGCCGGAAGCCAGAATCCTCGACGCAGGCGAGCGATTATGACTTCCGGCTTCCGGCTTCTGGCTTCTGACTTCTTTTCCCGGTTATCTCCCGCCAGCAAGCTTACCGATAAGGGTGAACAGCGGCAGGTACATGGCGATTACGATAGTGCCTATTGTCACGCCGAGGAACAAGATCATGGCCGGCTCCATCAAGCTCAGCAGGTTCGCTATCGCCGCATCGACTTCCTGCTCGTAGAAGTCGGCAATCTTTGAGAGCATGGCGTCGAGCGCGCCGGTCTGCTCGCCGACTCCTATCATCTGGCTGACCATCGCGGGGAATATCTGCGAGGCTTTGAGCGGCTCGACAAATGTTTGCCCCTGCTCGATCCCGGTGCGTATCTTCATTATCGCTTCGCCGACTATCACGTTACCCGCCGTCCGGGCGGTGATCTCAAGCGATTCGAGTATCGGCACGCCCGAGCTGAGCAGCGTCGAGAGAGTGCGGCTGAACCGCGCGATTGCGATCTTCTGCATGATCTGGCCGAGGATAGGCAGCTTCAGTATTATCTTGTCGATTACATGCATGCCATTGTCGGTCTTGTACCAAGCCTTCATCCCGAAGACGAAGATGCCGAAGACGGCGGCCATCAGCCACCAGAAGTTCGCCATGAACTGTGATATCGAGACGACAAGCTCCGTAAGCCAGGGCAGCCGTTCGCCAGGCCCGAGCAACCCCTCGAATATATTCTTAAACGCGGGTATGACCACTATCATTATGATCGAGATGACAATGATCGATATGATGATCACAGCTATCGGGTAGATCAACGCGCTCTTGACGTCGCTCTTGAGCTTGACCATCTTTTCGAGGTAGGTCGAAAGCCTTTGCAGGATTATGTCAAGAATACCGCCCGTTTCGCCCGCTGCGACCATATTGGTGTAGAGCGGCTCGAACACGCGAGGGTGTTTCGCCATTGCGTCGGCCAGCGTCATACCGGCTTCGACATCCGCTCGCGTCTGAAAGATCACCTTCTGAAAATACTTGTTGTCCTGCTGCTGTCCGAGTATCTCCAGGCACTGTACGAGAGGCAATCCTGCGTCGAGCATCACGGAGAACTGTCGAGTGAACAGGGCAAGGTCTTTGCTCTTGACCTTCTCGCGCCCTATCTTCGGCAGGCTGATCTCGCGGCCTTTCTCGCGCGCGCTGGTAAGAATCACCTGCTCGCGTCGCAGCATAGCCTCAAGCGTCGTGCGGTCGGCAGCCACTCGCTCGCCGACGACGATCTCGTTCAAACGATTGCGGCCTTTGTAAACATAAGTCGGCATTTTGGCCTCCCCATTACTGCTATCAGTTGTCCTTTACTCAGGGGCATTGCAGGGGTCGGGGGTCGGGGGTCAGGGCTTGTTCGCTGTTAATCATTCCGTCGGTGATCAAGGATTCAGCATTCAACAGGCTATTGATACGAAAGCCCTGCCCCCCGACCCCTGACCCCCGACCCCTGCCCCTGACCAGCTATCTTCCTACTCTACCGAGCGGGGCCATTGGACGGTTCCCGCCCTGTTGTCCCGCAGGGGGAACGCGCTGCGGTGGCGCCTGCAATGCTGCCGCGCCGCGATTTATAAGGTCCTGTAATTCGTCAGGATTCGAAGACCGCATCAACGCGAGCTCAAGCGTGATCTGCTTCTTGAAATAGAGGCTCGCCAGCGCCTGGTTGAATGTCTGCATCCCGAACTTGTCCTGACCGGTCTGCATCATCGAATAGATCTGGTGAATCTTGTCTTCACGAATCAGGTTTCGAATAGCAGCGTTCGGGACAAGTATCTCCATCGCCAGCACGCGGCCCTGGCCGTTCGCCTTCGGCAGCAGCGATTGTGTGACGATCCCTTCGAGCACCATCGAAAGCTGCGTTCTGATCTGCGCCTGCTGGTGCGCGGGAAATATATCTATGATTCTGTTGATCGAGGAAGAGGCCGAATTCGTGTGCAGGGTCGCGAAGGTGAGGTGGCCGGTCTCGGCAATCCTGAGCGCGGTCTCCGTTGTCTCGAGGTCGCGCATTTCGCCGATGAGCACCACGTCAGGGTCCTGGCGGAGCGCGGCCCTAAGCGCATTCGCGAACGAGTGCGTGTCGGCGTGCACTTCGCGCTGGTTCACTATGCAAGCCTTGTGCGTGTGCAGGTACTCTATAGGATCTTCGACCGTTATTATGTGCTCGTGACGCGTCCTGTTTACCTTGTCGAGCATGGCCGCAAGCGTCGTAGATTTGCCCGAGCCGGTGGGGCCGGTGACCAGTATCAGCCCGCGCGGTTTCTCGCAGAGCTTCTCTATCACAGTTGGCAGCCCAAGCTCTTCAAACGACCTTATATCGTACGGGATCGAGCGAAAGACTGCCCCGACCGCGCCGCGCTGGTTGAAGAGGTTGGCGCGGAACCGCGAAAGCCCCTTGATACCGAACGAGAAGTCGAGTTCGAGCGTCTCCTCGAACCTGTGCTTTTGAGCGTCTGTCAGGACCGAGTAGGCAAGCTGCTTCGTCTCCGCCGGGCTCATCTCCGGGTATTCGAGCGGTCTGAGCACGCCATGGACCCGGACCATGGGGGAAGAGTTCGTGGTTATGTGGAGGTCGCTCCCTCCAAGCTCGATCATCTTCCTGAGCAGTTCGCTTAATGCTACTTCCGGCATATACCCTCCAGGATCGAGTTTTCCCGATCAATCCGTACTATTTCACCGTCTCTCTTACAACTTCCTCGACGGTCGTCATCCCCTGCCTGATCTTTTCAAGCCCGCTCTGCCTTAGAGTGAGCATGCCCTCTTCTATCGCCTTGCGCCTCAGCTCGAGGCCCGATGCGCCGACCAGTATCAGCTCCCTCAGGTCATCGGTTATCTCCATGACCTCGTACAGGCCGACCCTCCCCTTGTAGCCGGTCCCGTTGCACTTCTCACAGCCCGTCCCCTTGAATGTCTTAATATCTTTGGCATCGCTCGCCGCGAAACCTACATCGATGAGGGCTTCGAGCGGAGCGTGACTTTCAGTCTTGCACTCCTTGCATATCCTTCGGACAAGCCTCTGGGCCTGGATCAGGTTTACGGATGTGGCGACGAGAAATGGCTCGATGCCCATGTTCATCAGGCGGCTTATCGTGGAAGGCGCGTCGTTCGTGTGCAGCGTCGACAGGACGAGGTGGCCCGTAAGTGCGGCCTTGACGCCTATCTCTGCCGTCTCGAAATCGCGTATCTCGCCGACGAGGATGATGTTCGGGTCCTGGCGCAGGAACGATCTCAAGGCGGCAGCAAAGTTGAGCCCGATCTGCTCCTTCATCTGGACCTGGTTTATGCCCGGCAGGTTGAACTCTACGGGATCCTCGGCTGTCATAATGTTGGTCTCAGGCGTGTTGAGGCTTTGGAGCGCGGAATAAAGCGTGGATGTCTTACCCGACCCCGTAGGCCCGGTGACGAGCACCATGCCGTAGGGCTTGTTTATGTTCCGTTTGAAC
>DASTET010001078.1:0-3368 GCA_035709445.1 Blastocatellia bacterium
CACCCGGCGTTTGCCGAGACTATGGTTGCTGGTCTATCGAGGAATGAGCGGAGCCGGTCGAGCAGGCGAGGGCGGGCCAGCACTCTTCGTCCGAGGCGGGGAGGCAGCAGCTTCGTCTTTAAATAAAATTCCGGTCGCATATCAGCAGTGGTCTCAGAATCGACAGTATTTACAGGATTAACTCTCCTGTAAATCCTGTCTTTTCCTATTTCTGGCCCACTCAGAGGTCACCGAATACCTGCGGCAGAGGTCGTCGAGCGCGGGACAGTATGACTCTTCGACTTCGATAAAGTAGCTGTAGTCGAACCGCTCTGCCAGTGAGAAGAATTCAACCAGCGCCCGCCGCCCGCCTTCTGTGTCGCGGTCGGCAAGCGCCCGCGCGCGAAGGTAGCAGCCGATTGCAAGATAATAGTTGCAATGCAGTCGCCTGAGCAATGGCTCGCTCGAATCTATTTCCGCAATCGCTCTGTCGGCGGACCGCTCAAGGAGTATGCGACCGCGCATCTGTCTCGCAAGCGCCTCTTCGATGTCACGGCCGTGCTCCTGCCGGTCCGAGATCATGAGGCTGATCAGCTCCAGCGCCTGTTCGATCTCGCCGCGGCGCAGCTCAAGAAGCGCGCGCTCATAATAGAGGTCAGTCTTAACCGGGTCCGCATCAACCCTGCGGTACTCGTTGAGCGCTCCGTTGTAAAATGCATCGGCTTCGTCGAACTCGCGCCGCTCTCGCGCAAGGTTTCCCCTCGATTCCAGTATCGATGGCACATAGCCTCGGAGGTTGAAGAAAGAGACTATATCTTCGGCCCTGTCGAGGTCGCGGGCGGCAGGCTTGAGATCGCCCCGCGCAGTGTAAACCGCCGCGCGGTTCAAGTACAGGGCTATCGAGTCAGGGTGGAGCCTGCTCGATTCATTGTGCGAGATGGGGCTGCGTGAAAAATACCTGATCGCCCGGCGAAAATCGCCTTCCATGTATGCAGGCAGCGCGAGGTTATGCGATATGGTCCGCACGAGCCTCGCATCGCCGGCCTCGTGAGCCAGCCGGAGCGCCTCTTCCATAAGGTTGTTGGCCTCGGTGTAGCGGCCTTCGAAGGCGAGGGCCGCGCCCGTGACATTCTTGATGCGGGCGTTCAGCGAGGTCGCGTCTTCAGGCGCCAAAAGCCCCGCTGCCCTTGCCTGCCGGATCGCGTCTTTGAAGTTATGATTGCGGGCGGCGACATGGGCCAGCCCGGCGTAGGCGGCAGCACGGACGGCCCGGTCGTTCAGGCCCTCGGAGGCGCGAAGGGCCGCGCGGAACATAGCCTCTGCGCTGATGCTGTCGCCTTCGATCACGCGGATGTCGCCCATCAGGTTGTATAGCTGCGGGTGTCGGTCGAGCGTCTCTTGCCGAAAGCGCGGAAAATATATGCCTGCGGTGAGCGTAAGCCCCCCGGCTATCATCTGACGCCCGGCCGAGAGCAGCGCACGCGCCGCGCCCGACTCGTCGCCCGCCTCAAAGAAGTTCTCAAGCGCGAGGTCCCATTCTTCGCGGGCCGCATAATAACCGGCGAGGCGTCCCCTTATGGCGGCCCGCTGCCGGTCGCTACGCTCTTCTTCGAGCTGCCTGCGCAAAAAATCTCGAAACAACGGATGAAAGATATAGGTGTCGGCTTCGCCCGCGACCCGGCTCAGGAATATATTCTCGCGCACGATCAGCGCGAGCTGTTCGTCCGACACGTCGAGCGCAAGCCCCTCGCGGACGACCTCGGTCGTGATCCGCTCGGGCAGGGAAGCGAGCGCGAGAAGCGAGCGCGTTTCGGGCGGTTTCGACCTGTAGACCTTCTCGGCAAAGTACCCGAATATCTCGGCCTCGGCTTCTGTGATTATCTCTTCTATGTCCTGGCGGCGGAGGCGATGATCGGCTTCGAGCGCCTGTCTGATTATTTGAAGCCCGCCCACCCACCCCTGGGTCCGGTCGAGCAGGATATCGACGCTTGCCGGATCATCGAGCACTCCGCGAAACAGCTCACGCGCTTCTCTTCTTGTGAACGAGAGAGCGCGGTCATCGATTCGATCCATGATCTGTTTGCTCCGCATGCGCGAGAAGGCGAAAGCGGGCGCCGTCCTTGCGAGCAGCACGAAATGTATATACTCGGGGAGCAGTTCGAGCAGGCGATAAAAGAGCGGCGCGCTCCACTCCGCTTTGAAGATGTGATGAATGTTGTCGAGCACGATCACCGTCTCACCCGCGACCTGTTCCGACAGCTCATAAAGAAAGAGGTCGGCCATCTGATCGGGCCGGATGCTTGCGCCGGATGATGTCACATCGAGGGTGTTCTGCCCGAACCCTTCGACCTGTCGCCGGATGGCATAGACCATATACTTGAAAAAGACCGCTATGTCGCCATCTGACGAATCGAGGTGATACCAGATAGAGCTGCGGCCTGCGCCGCGAATGAAGTCTGCGGCGAGCGTAGTCTTGCCCCACCCCGGGCCCGCGCAGATAAAAGTCGCGCTCAGCGGGAGATTAGACCGCAGCCTGTCTAGGAGGTGCTCGCGCTTGATTAGGCTCGGTCTTAGATCGGGCGGACGAAGCTTCGAGTCGATGAGCTTGAACATAGCGGCTCGTCGCCGGGGAGGGATTTAGTCAAGTAGTCAGAAGCCAGAAGTCAGGAGCCAGAATCTTTCGCTTTGAAAATGCTCAGAACCAGCCGCGGCCACCTTCTGACTTCTGGCTTCTGGCTTCTGACTTCCAATTTAACGTCCGAGCACGTCGACCAGCTCTTGCACTGCGGAGGCAGAGCGATGCAGCGCCGCGCGCTCGTCGGTAGTCAGGTTTATCTGGATTATCTCTTCTATCCCGCGCTCGCCGAGCTTGACCGGCACGCCGACGAAGAGCCCGTTTATGCCGTATTCGCCTTCGAGGTAAGCGGCGCAGGGGAGTATCTTCTTCTTGTCTTTTATTATGGCCTCTACCATCTCGACCGTTGCAGCCGATGGCGCATAATAAGCCGAGCCGGTCTTGAGCAGGCTCACGATCTCTGCGCCCCCGCTGGCCGTGCGCTGAACGATCTGATCTATCTTATCCTTCGGCAGCAGGTCCGGGAGCGGGATGCCCGCAACCGTAGAGTAACGCGGGAGCGGCACCATCGTATCGCCGTGGCCGCCGAGCACAAAAGCGGTCACATTCTCGACCGAGACGTTGAGCGCCTCGGCTATAAAGCATCGCATGCGAGCAGAGTCGAGCACTCCGGCCATGCCTATGACCCGCTCTTTCGGAAGTCCCGACCGCTTGAGTGCGACGTGACACATCGCGTCGAGCGGGTTCGACACGACTATGATTATAGGGTTGCGCGAATACTTCATTATCTCTTCGGTGACCGATCCGACTATGC
>DASTET010001079.1:0-10195 GCA_035709445.1 Blastocatellia bacterium
GGGCGCGCGCATAGTGTGGATGGTCACGATAAAGTTCAACCCGGTGAGTATGGACGAAAACCCCGTGATGAATATTCCTATCCCGGTCAATACGACGTTCCCGGTAGCATAGTTGGTGCTGTAAGGGGTGTAGAAAGTCCAGCCCGTATCGACGCCGCCCGTTATGATCGAGTAGAGCGTGAAGGTCGCACCGATATTGTAAATATACCAGCTCAACAGGTTTATCTTGGGAAAGGCCAAGTCTTTGGCCCCGATCATCAAGGGAATAAGAAAGTTCCCCAACACGGCTGGAATCGATGGGATCAGAAAGAAGAAGACCATGATTATGCCGTGCAGGGTGAACATGCGGTTATAGGTCTCCGCGTTCATCAGGTCGCCTGCGGGAGTCATCAGCTCAAGGCGGACCAGAACGGCGAAGGCCCCTCCCAAAAAGAAGAACAACGTGATCGACGCCAGGTAGAGCAGCGCGATACGTTTGTGATCTACGGTGAGAAGCCACGACTTCACGCCGTATTCTTTATTGATGTAATGAGTGCGCGGTTCGGCCGTTATAGCAGTTGTGCTCATAATCTTATTCGATCACTGCGGCGGCCTCTGACTTTGAGCGCCGCCCTGGGTTGATCTTTGCGCGCCCTGCGGGGCTGGCCCCGACGACTCGCGCCTCTGCTGCGCGCCCGGCTGGGTTGCAGGCTGAGAAGCCGCGCCGCCCTGCGCGCCGAGCGATCTTATATACTCGACAAGCTGTAGCATCTGCTCTTCGCTTACAAGACCCTGAAATGTGGGCATAATCGATGGTCGCTGAAACCCTTCGACGATGGTCGCATTGGGGGTCAGAATCGATTCGCGTATATAGCTTGCATCGGCGGTCACCACCTGCCCGTTATCGAGCGGGACCTGCCGGCCGAACAAGCCTTCGAGGACCGGCCCCCGGCCCGTCCCGTCGCTCTTGTGACAGGTAATGCAGGCGAGGTCCTGAAAGACCTGCTGGCCCGTAGCGGCAAGCGACCCTTCCTGCCGACCCCCGGCAAGCCACGCCTGATAGTCGGTCGCTTCCATTACCTCGACCCACCCGATCATCCCTGAGTGGCTTGTGCCGCAGTACTCGGCGCAGAAGATGTGATAGCGCCCCGGCTTTGTGGCTTCAAACCACGTAGTCGTGTACCTGCCGGGCACGACGTCGAACTTTGTGCGAAATGCAGGGATGAAGAGCGAATGTATGACGTCTTCCGTAGTCATGATGAGCTTCACCTTGCGGCCTACGGGAACGTGCAATTCATTTATCTCGCGTTGCCCCTCGATATGCTGGAATTTCCACATCCACTGCTTGCCGACGACGTATATTTCGAGCGCCTCGCTCGGAGCACGGTACTGCTTGAAATAAAGGCTAGAGCTCCACGCGAAAATGGCCATCGCAATCAAGAAGGGGATAATGGTCCAGAGCAGCTCGAGCGGAAGTGACCCTTCTATAGGGTTAGGGATCTCCTTCGCGGAGCGGCGTCTGTACCTGATGATGAAGACAACGATAGCGCCGGCTATGAGGACCGAAAAGAAGACCGTCAGCCCCCACAGGAAAATGTATAGCGCGTCGACTTCGCCCGATATCGTCGACGCCTGCTCAGGCATTAGCGGTAATCCTGTTTGCATATATTAGGGCGCTCCTCCTGTACGCAGGCCCGCGCGCGCCGGGTCGCGGCGTCGCATGATGATGAAAAAGGCGACCAGCGCGACTACCGTGACCAGACCCGCAAGCCGCATGATGTTCAGGACGACCGCCCCGTACTTGCCCGTCATCGGATCGTAGTGATAGCAGTAAAGCAGGAGCTGATCTACGGGGTTGCCTATCCTGTTTTCCGACGCCTCTATGAGCCCGAACCGAAGGTCTTTCGGGTAATACTCCACGCCGTAAAAATAGCGCGCAAGCTTGCCCTGCGGCGTAAGCACAATTATTCCGCTCGCGTGCGCGAACTGGCCTGTGTCGGGGTCGAACGCGTACTTGAACCCCACGGCCTCGGTTATCCGGTCGATAGATTGCTGGTCGCCGGTCAGAAAGTGCCAGCCCTCGGTTGCGCCCGCGCGGTCGTACCGCTTCACGTACTGCTCCTTTTTCGACATAGCAAGCTCTGTTGTGTCCCGCGCGTCAAAACTCAAGGTGACGATGTTGAACTCTTTGCCCGCATCGAAACTGAGAATACGCAGGCTGCTTACCAGCCCGTTGAGGACCTGGTTGCAGAGCATAGGGCAGTTGTAATAGACGAGCGCGAGGACTACGGGCTTGCTCCCGAAATAGTCACCGATCCTGACCTCGCGGCCTGTCTCGTCGCGAAAAGTCACATCAAGCGGCAACTGCTCATTTAGTCGCTGCTCGATCCCTACATCCTGCAACACCTTCGGCTTGCCACCCGGCGCGGAGCCCTGTTGCAGGGGGCCGCCGCGCGGAAGCCCGCTCTCCTGCGCGAACGCAGCTACAGAACAGAAAAGGATGACGATGGTTGAGATGAAGACCTGGATTGATCGCATATAACTTCTTCGTATCATCTTCGCCTGAGAGATCATTTATACCTCAGCTCGGGCTGCGTGCCGCCGCTGGAATCGGACGGAATCCCCTCATCCGGCGCGAGCGCCTCCTGAGCCCCCTGTGATTGAGCCTGTTGCGATTGTGCCCTGGAAGGCAGCCCGCCCTTTTCGAACAACAACTGTTTCGCTCGCTCTATTGGAAGCCGCACAACGCCCGATTGCTGATCGACCCAGCCGTACTCTGTGAGCGCGGACCGCTCTTCAGCCTGCATGATCTTCAGCTCTTCAAGCGGATGCTCCCTCAAATCGGGTCTATCCTGCCCCTCCTCGCTCGGCGAGAGCTGAAGACGCGGCTCGGGAGGAAGCGCCTGTCGCTCGGCAGCAAGCGGCGACGGCGGGCCTTCGGAAGTCACCGCGCGCTCCTCGAAGTATTGAAAGAGGAGGTACATCATCACATGGATGATGGCTGCCGCAATCGTCAGGTAGATCGCAAACAGGATTAGCGGCCTGATCCGAACGTCGCTCTTTTCGTGTTTGACGTCGGGGTTCTGGAGATGCGATGTGTCTATCTTCTTAGGGTGCTTGTCACTCATACCTGTCCCTCTATGTCAGTGTCCCTCGTGATGTGCGAGCGCATCGGCGAGCGCCGGGTCTCGAATGGGGATCAAGGGCCTGCCCTTGAGCTGCTGTATGAAGAACCATACCCATATACCGCCGAGCCCTATCGGCAGGATGAAATCGAGCGGGTTGAAGTGATACTCCCCGTGGTGGAACCCCGGCAGTATGGTCCAGTAGAGATCGACAAACCGCATGACGATCACGCCTATGGCGACCATAGCGAGCAGACGCCCGTTGCGTTTGAGGTCTCTCGACAGAAGCAGAACGAACGGCAACGCGAAATGAAAAAGCAGGACGACAACCGCCAGGTACTTCCACGGGCCCTGCATCCGCCTCACGTAATAGGGCACCTCTTCCGGCAGGTTTCCTGACCAGATTATCAGGAACTGCGAAAAAGCGAAGTACGCCCACAGCATTATGAACGCCAGAAGCAGCTTGCCCAGGTCGTGGAGGTGACGGGGCGCAAGTATTTCGGATAGCGGCCTGCGCCTGGCGAGCAACACTATTACGGCGATGACGAAAGCCATCGCCGAAACGCCCTGTCCCCCCATAAAGAGTACCCCGAATATGGTCGAGAACCATTCTGGCTCAAGCGACATCACCCAGTCGACCGATGCGAACGTCACGGTCAGACCATAAAGGAGAATACCAGGCCCGCTCAGCATCTGTAGTTTTCTCGTCAGCGGGCTGTCGCCTGTCCGGTCCTGCTCCAGAGACCATCGGTTCAGGAAGTATGAGACCGTGAGCCAGACCAGAAAATAGAAGGCCGCTCGTATAAGGAAGAATGTGATATTCAGATACGCCTGCTTGTGTTCGAGCAGGTGATTGCCTGCCACGACCTCAGGCCGCGCCCACTCGTAGAGGACCTTGACCCCGAGCGCCAGCGGGATAAACAGCACGAGCATCAGCGGGAACGTCCGCGTAGCCGATTCGAGCACCCGTCTGATGACCAGACCCCAGGCCCCGCCCGACATATGCTGGACCATCAGTATTGCGAGGCATCCGAGCGCGATGCCTATCCAGAATATGAAGCCGAGCAGGTACGAGCGGAGGAACTGCTCGTGTCCGAGCAGAAACCAGCCGATAACTCCTCCGAGAAGGCCCGCAACGCCGACATAAAGCGCGCGCCTTCCTATGTTATCGAGTTCGGGAGGCGGATTGGCAGTGATCTCGGTCATCGATGTTGTCCTCCCTGTGGCTGTTGCCCCGTGCCGATCTTTGATCTGTCTTGTTCAGGCACATCGGCAATTGTTCCTTGATTGGCAAGCTGGAGCGCCCTTATATAGGCGACGATAGCCCATCGGTCGCGCGGCGGAATCTGCGCAGAATAATCGGGCATCGCGCCGAACCCGTTAGTTATAACGTCGAACAGATACCCGGCAGGCGCCTGCCGCAGCCGGTCTATGTAGAGCGCGGGCGGACGCCTGTACCCGCGCCTGACTACCATCCCAAGCCCGCTCCCCGTCCGGTCGTGACAGACGGAGCAGTAGATGTTGAATCGCTCTTCTCCACGGTTCACGAGTTCAGGTGTTATTGGAAATGGAAACGTAGTTGCAAATCCCTGCATGCTCGGGGATGTCGTACCTGCCGCCGCCGCTGTGCCGGTCGCGGTCTGGGCCCCGATTGCTCCGGCCGTCTGAGCGGCCCCGGTCGCCGCCCCTGTCGGGACAGCCTGCGCTCCTTGCCCTGTCCTCCCCGTGTAATAGAGCGAGTCTTCTCTCAACTGGCCGCGCGCGATGGTCCCTTCGACGGGAACGCGGGCGGAGCGACCGTCGTCGAAAAAGGCTGAGGGCCTGAGAGGCTTGTACCTCGGCTGGTCGTGCATATCCTGACGACAGGCCGAAAAGAGGATGAGCGGCAGCAGTAGAAGCATCGCGCGACCGGCTATTGAAAGCCGGGCAAGCGATGCGCGCTTTTTGATCTCAGTACTCGACATCTGTCACCTCTCGCGGCTCCAGGCTCTTAAGAAATGCCCGCGTCCTCTCAAGATCGAACCTGGGGTCGGCGGACTCTATGCAGAGAAAGAATGTGTTGCGGCTCGCCAGCTCGAATCGCGGAGTGTTGAAGACCGGGTGATAAGGCTGCGGGAGCCCGTTGAGCGCGAGCATCCCGAAGACCGCAAAGAGCGCCGCGCAGAGTATGGTCGTCTCGAATGTTACGGGTATAAAGGAGGGCCAGCTATGGTAGGGCCTCCCCCCGACGTTCAGAGGGTACTCAATCGCAGAGACCCAGTACTGAAGCCCGTAGCCGCCCAGACAACCGATTATTCCGCCGATCAAAACGACAAGCGGAAGCCTTGTCCGCTTGAACCCGAGCGCCTCCGTAAGCTCTTCAACCGGGATGGGCGTATAGGCGTCCATCTTTCGATACCCTTCTTCGTAGGCGCGGCGCGCGGCGGCTACAATCGCAGTCGGATTATCGAATTCCGCCATCAAACCGTAGATAGTCTCTCTCTCTTTCATCGCCGCCTCTCTATTCCGTCTCCTTGACCTCTGCCTGAGGCAGTATCGTTCGCATTTCGAAGATTGAGATCATCGGCAGGAACCTTATGAACAGGAACAACAGCGCAAGAAACATCCCGATCGTGCCTATGTACATCGACCAATCCCAGATCGTAGCCGTGTAATTTCCCCACGACGACGGCAGGAAGTCGCGGTGCAGGCTGACGACTATGATGATATACCGCTCAAGCCACATACCAACGCTTACCACGAGCGAAACTATGAATAGCGTCGGGATGCTGTTGCGCGCACGCTTCGACCAGAGTATCTGCGGGATCAGCACGTTGCAGGCGATCAACGACCAGTACATCACGGCATAAGGCCCCTTGAAGCGATTCAAGATCATATACTGCTCATAAGTGTTTCCGCTGTACCACGCCATGAAGGTCTCCACCATGTAGCCGTAAGCAACTATCAGCCCCGTCGCAAGCATGATCTTGCTCATGTTCTTCAGGTGGCGCATCGTGATGAAGTCTTCAAGGCCATAAAACTTTCTGAGCGGTATCGATAGTGTAAGCACCATGGCGAACCCGGCGTAGATAGCGCCCGCGACAAAGTATGGCGGGAATATGGTCGCGTGCCAGCCGGGTACTATCCCTACGGCGAAGTCGAAGCTCACCACGGTGTGGACCGATATGACAAGAGGGGTGGCCAGCCCTGCCAGCAGCAGATAGGCCGTCTCGTAACGGTGCCAGTGCCGCGCCGACCCGCGCCAGCCCATAGCGAGCATCCCATAAATGATCTTAGCAGCGTGCCGCTTCGACCGGTCGCGAAGCGTCGCAAAATCAGGGATCAGCCCCACGAACCAGAAGAGCGCAGAGACGGTCGCGTAGGTGGAGACCGCGAAGACGTCCCATATGAGCGGGCTGCGGAACTGAGGCCACATCCCCATTGTGTTCGGGTAGGGAAAGAGCCAGTAGGCTAGCCATGGCCGCCCCGTATGCAGCAGCGGATAGAGCCCGGCGGAGGCGACCGCAAAAAGCGTCATCGCTTCGGCGAACCGGTTGATCGATGTGCGCCACTCCTGCCTGAGCAAAAGCAATATTGCCGATATAAGAGTTCCGGCATGGCCTATGCCGATCCACCATACGAAGTTGATGATGTCGAAGGCCCATCCGACCGGCTGGTTGTTCCCCCATATCCCTATGCCTGTGAAGACGAGATAGCCTATCGTGTACATAAGCATCATCGTCAGCATGAAGGCTATGCCGAAGCCTATGAACCAGGCGATCGGCGTCCGTCGAGTAAGCACGATAGTGCTTATCTTGTCGGTGACAGACCCGAATGTGTGGCCCGGCTTGATGACCGGCGTCGGTGATATGGTCGTCTCAGTCGCTACCGACTCATGAGGATGAATTTTCTCCGACATAAATCTACGCCTTTTCCAGTTCCGGGTTAGGGTTTCGCACCGCAGCCATGTAGGTAGTGCGGGGCCTGGTATTGAGTTCAGCCAGCAGACCGTAATTGCGCGGCTCGGCCTTCAGCTTCGCCACGCGCGAATTCGGGTCATTGATATCACCAAAGATAATGGCCTCGGTCGGGCAGACTTGCTGGCAAGCGGTCTTGATCTCGCCGTCGCGCACGCGGCGGTCTTCTTTCTCCGCTTCGATCTTTGCGCTTTGAATCCGCTGCACGCAGTAGGTGCATTTTTCCATCACGCCGCGACTTCGGACCGACACATCCGGGTTGCGCAACAGCTTCAGGCTTGCAGTATTGAAGTCCTGGTAAAGCAGGAAATTGAATCTTCGCACTTTGTACGGGCAGTTGTTCGAGCAATAGCGAGTGCCCACGCATCGGTTATAGACCATGTCGTTGAGCCCTTCGGCGCTGTGGACTGTTGCGGCCACCGGGCAGACGACCTCGCATGGCGCTTTCTCGCAATGCATGCAGGGGACCGGCTGAAAATAGGTCTCCGGGTTCTCCTCGCCTCCCTTGTGATAACTATCTATCCTCAGCCATTGCATCTCGCGGCCAAACCGGACCTGCTCTTTGCCTACGACGGGGATATTGTTTTCGGCCTGGCAGGCTACCACGCATGCGCTGCATCCTGTGCATGCGCTGATGTCTATAGCCATGCCCCAGGCGTACCCCTCGTATTTGTATTCAGGGTAGAGCGAGGGCAGAGCGTGCTCGCCGTGGGCATTGGCGGGGGCGAGTCCATGTTCGGGGTGTTTGCGGTACTCTTCGAGCGTGCCTGCGCGAACTATATCGCGCTGCTCCAGCGTGTCGGTATCGATCATATGATGGAGCTGAGTCGCAGCGAGCACAAAATTGGTCGCCGTCGCGCTTACCTGCGCGCCCGCCCCCTGCCACGGCGCATCCGACGTGCGTATCGAGTAGGCATTGAACCCGGTCCCGGTCCCTACACGGCCCGCCCGTCTTCTGCCGTAACCGAGGTGGAGCGTTATGCAATTATCAGGCTGGCCGGGAGTGACCCAGACAGGGATGACGAGGCTGCGGCCATGATATTGAATCTCTATCTGGTCTGCGAGAATCTCGCCTCCGCGATTTCCTGCCCTGGACTCGACGCCGAGCCGCCGCGCGGTCGCAGGGCTTATGAGCGCCGCGTTGTCCCAGGTGAGCTTGCTGATAGGCTTCGGAAGCTCCTGAAGCCACCCGTTGTTTGAGAACTGCCCGTCATAGATAGTAGGGTCGGGTCTGAAGAGTATCTCGATGGCTGAAGCGTCAGCAGGCGACTGCTGGGGAAGCGAGGCGGCCCAGGCGCCGCTGACAGAGACCTGCTTCTGCGCAAGCGCAGAGTTGGCGATAAATCCATCGTGAAGCGCCCGTCGCCAGGCCGACTCGAAATCGCCCGCCGGTTCAGGAGCGGGGGTGGGCGCAGCCGGAGCCTGTCCCGCCTGCGGCGACGGGCCGGGCTGAGCAGGTGTTGCCGATTGAGCGGGCGCAGGCTGAGGCGCGCGTCCTGCCGAAGAGATATTGCGCTGCCAGTATTCGCGGATAATATCGTAGCTCGACCTTTCGGGCTGGTCCGAAAAGGCGGCGACCACCTCGTGGGCGGTCTTTCCGCTGTAAAGAGGCGCAATCAACGGCTGAATGATCGTGACGGTCCCGTCGTAAGCCCGCACGTCGCTCCAGGATTCAAGGTAATGGGCTTCGGGTATATGCCACTGGCAAAGCTCCGAGGTCTCATCTTTGTAGAGGCTCGAATGGATTCGCATCCGCGCCTTCTTTATCTTTTCGCCAAAATCGAGATCGGCAGGCGCGGTGTAGACCGGGTTGGACCCGATGATTAAAAGCACATCGACAAGCCCCGCATCGAGGTCGCGCGCAAGCTCGACCAGCGATGCCATATCATCGACAGGGTTTGCGTGTACGGGGTCGGTATAGACTACGGTCCTTCCCACATTGCCGAGCGCCTGATTTATCGAATGGGCGAGCGCGTGAACGGCTGGCGGTTGATATTCGCCCGCGACGACCAGGCTGTTGCCCCTGTTCTGATTCAGCTCGTTGACTATCGCGTTTACCCAGTTTGCGTGCGGGCCTGATTGAGGGCTCGCTGTAAGTGGGCCAGCCTGTACGCCGACTCCCGCCGCGATCGCGCTTGCAAATCCGAGGATCTCAGAGGCCCTGAGCGGAAGCCGCTGGTCCGCCGCCGCGCCTGTGCAGTTTGGAGTGCTCTCGATAACATAGAGGCGGTTCATCTCGGCTTTGCCGCCCTCGATCCGGCGGCGCGTCATGAAATCGCGCGAGTACCTGACGCTTGCGGGGCCGGTGGTGAGAAAATCGGAATCGAGCGAGACGATAAGATTTGCCTGGTCGAACCTGTAAACGGTGTTCGCGTACTGGCCGAATGCGAGACGCGCCCCCTCCTTGGCATTGCCTTCCGCCGGATCGTACTGGTGCCATTTAGCCGAAGGGTACTGAGCGAGTAGCGTCTTCATCTGGTCCGCAAGCGTAGGCGAAGTAACGCTGCCTGTGAGTATGCGCAGCCCTCCGCCTCGCGTGCCCTGCTGGGCGACCATCTCTCGCCGGACGGCCCCGAGGAATGCCGCATAAGATCGCGGGTCATCAATATAGGTGACGACCTGCGAGCGGTCCGGGTCATAGAGGGTGAGCAGCGATGCCTGCGCGAAGATATCGGTTGCGCCGAGGCTTGATGGGTGTTCGGGGTTGCCTTCAACTTTTGTCGGGCGACCTTCGTGGCTCTCTACGAGCAGCCCCATTCCGACGCCGTTAAAGGGCATAGCGGTGGCGTAGAACCAGGGCTTGCCGGGGATGAGACCCTCTGGCTGGCGCAGGTAGGGGGCGATCTTCTCTGTAGGCTGTCTGGTACAGGCGGTCACCCCTGCAAGGGCGAGCGATGCGCCCATCAGCTTCAAAAATCTACGCCTCCCCACGGGGTCGGTGAACTCTGAAGCCTGGCTTGGAAACTCGCGATGGAGCCACTGCTGGAACTCTTCCGTTTCGGCCAGCTCTTCAAGACTGCGCCAGTACTGCCTGCCCTGCCGCGTCCTTGACTGAATCGATACGAGATCAAGCTTCTTATCGTTATTGGGCATCCGATTTTCCTTCTAGTTACCGGTGACAGGTGCTACAGCTTG
>DASTET010001080.1:0-8905 GCA_035709445.1 Blastocatellia bacterium
AGAAAAGCGAGGCGGCCCGCGCGCACCGCGCAGTTCATCGCCTCGGCCATCATAACCGGGTCCTGCGCCCCGGCCACGCCCGTGTTCATGAGTATCCCTTCGACTCCAAGCTCCATCGCAAGTGTCGCATCGCTTGCGGTGCCGACGCCCGCGTCCACGATCAACGGCACTTCGGTTATCTGCTCGCGCATGATGCGAAGGGTCGTGAAGTTCTGAATGCCCAGCCCTGAGCCTATAGGAGCGGCCAGCGGCATGATCGCAGCCGCCCCCGCATCTACGAGACGCCGGGCGACTATCAGATCGTCATTAAGATAAGGCAGAACGATGAAGCCTTCGCGCACAAGCTCGCGAGTGGCTTGAAGCAGCCCTTCGTTGTCGGGAAAGAGCGTGCGCTCGTCGCCCAGGACTTCGAGCTTTACCCAGGGGGTATCGAGAGCCTCGCGCGCAAGCATCGCCGTGCGAATCGCCTCCTCTGCCGTGTAGCAGCCTGCGGTGTTCGGCAGCAGGTGATACTTCTTCAAATCGATATGATCGAGCAAAGACTCTTTCGACCTGTCGGTCAGGTTCACCCTGCGGACGGCAACCGTCACCATGTCTGTGCCCGAGGCGTCGAGCGCTCTCTCCATAAGCTCGAAGCTTTCGTACTTGCCCGTGCCAAGAATCAGGCGCGATTTGAACTCCCGCCCGGCTATAACAAGATTGTCTGACATAATTGAATTCTGACCCCCGCCTACGAAATGCACAACCTCTACTTTGTCACCATCCGAAAGCGATGTCGAGCCCCACTCGGCGCGGCGGACGATCTTGCGATTCAGCTCGACGGCGAGCCGCTCAGGCTTGAGCCTGAGCGTCTGCAAAAGCCCGGCCACCGTCAGCCCATCGGCTACGACTCTCTCTTCGCCATTAACCAGGATAGTCAACCGTTTCCTCTCGAAGCCGCTAACCGACACAGGGCCGAGCGAATACCTTTTCACGTCTATTCGTCTCGCCTGATAAGGATCGCGGCTGCTCTCTTCGCCCGTCACGCTCTGCGAATCAGGTGTTTCAGCTCGCCGCGACCATGGCTCGACTGGGCCTCTATGACGATGGCAGCGGTCCCGGCAGTAAATGATGGCAGGTTGAGGTTGAAGCTGGCAACCCCGTCCGCGCCGGCCCGGCCGACGAAGACCTGAGGCTTGAAGGCGGTCCCTATGACCTTGACCGTGACTATTGCGTCGGGCTCGGCCTTTGCGCCCCGAAGGATTTGAACCTTCAGGCCGACGCTCTTGCCTGCTGTGAAGACGCTCGGCGTTATCACCTTGAGATCGAGCTTCTCCTGTTGAGAGCTACGTTTGATGTAATCGGATATGACCTCGTCAAGGTTGAGCCCTCCGCTCGAAGGGCGCGCCTGAAAGCGCGGAGAACCGAGATGTGTGGTGAGATTCTGGACCGATTTTGGCTGCGCGGGGCGTGACGCCCTGGGCGGCGGAGCGGTCGAAGAGAGAGGGATTGAAGCGGCAGGCTGCGCCGGGATCGGTTTTGGCGGCAATACCGGCTGGACAGGCCGCTCCTCTGCGACGGGCGCGGGTGGGGCGAGAGGCTCTTTCGCCGAATGGCGGATGAGGTCTCCTATCCTCCCTGCTTTTATCGCCGCGATAATCACCTGATGCTGTTTTTTAAGAAGCGAGGCGATCACCTCTTCGGTCGCCCCCTCGCTGAGCCGCTCTTTGTAGGGCGTCAGCTTTTTTGCGATGACCGTTCCGCCGACATAGACGAGCGATTCGAGCACAGGGTTCTCATGGCCGCGGTCCTCTGTCTGCACATGATAGACGCGGCCATCATATGGAACGTCAGTATTAAAGCCGGTGATCATCGACGTCGAAAGTAGCACAGGGTATAAGGCGAGTCAATAATTCGATTCTTGGAGCTGACCTGCATCCGGCGTTGCGGTGGCTTATCGAGGCTTGAGTGCTATAATCCCAGGTATGGACATAGAGAGTTCGGATCGGCTTGATGATCTGCCGCTTTTCCCGCTGGCGACGGTGCTGTTTCCGGGCGCGATCCTCCCGCTGCACATCTTCGAAGAGCGATACAAAGAGATGATGCGCTATGCAATAGAGAATGGCGGCGTCTTCGGGCTCTCGTACCGGACGGACGCTGCGGTAGGGCATGATACTCTTCCCGACATCGGCAGCGTGGGCTGTCTCGCTCAGATCAATGCCGTGATGCCGCTTGACGAAGGGCGGATGAATATCATCGCTACGGGGGTGGTGAGATATAAGATCAAGATGTTGAAGCAGGTCGTGCCCTTTCTGGTCGCCAGGGTCGAGCCCTTCCACGACGACCCGGAGCCAGATGCAGAACTGGGCCGGGTCTTTCAGGAGACCATCGAGTTATGCAAGAAGTTCGTCAAAATGGTCCAGACTCTTGATGAGCTGAGCACCCCCATAAACCAGGAGCTGCCCGAAGAACCTGAAGCATTCTCGCTTCTGGTCTCTTCTCTCCTGCCTATCGATAACGATTCGAAACAGTACCTTCTGGAGATCGCCTCTACAAAGGTAAGGCTGACGAGGCTGCGGCATTATGTCACGTCTGCGCTCGCGTCATATACCGAGCGGCTCAAGATTCAGGAGCGCGCAAAAAGCAATGGTCACGGAAAGCTTTAACACCGCAGACGACGCCGCAGGAACGCAGAGGATCAATGATTAATCCTCTGCGGTTCATAATGGGCCTGACCTGGGAAACCAATCCGCTTATACTACCTTGATCTTCGGTTGAAAGACCCGGAAAATAATTCCTGCATAATCCGGCGACAAGCAATCAGCTTATGATAAATCTACGATCTACCCTCTCGGTGATTCTTCTCGCACTGCTGCTGGCTTCAGCCGGTCAGTCCGGCCAGCAGCAGCCGAGATCGGGCAGGTCTTACAGCAGCGGCGATCCTGAGAAGAAGCCTCCTGCCGCTCCGCCTGAAGCTTTGTCGCCCGTCACATTCACAGATATAACTGCGCAATGCGGGATAAACTTCAGGCACGCCGCCTCGACCACTTCGCAAAAGTACCTGCTCGAAACCATGGGGGCGGGCGTCGCCATGATCGATTACGACAACGACGGGCGGCTCGACCTCTACTTCACAAACGGCGCGAGGCTCGAAGACCCTATGCCTAAAGGCGCGACGCCCGATAAACGCGACGCAAGGTACTGGGACCGGCTCTACAGGCAGAGACCCGACGGGTCCTTCGAAGATGCGACCGCGCGCGCGGGCGTAAAAGGCGCGGGCTACAGCTTTGGAGCAGCCGTGGGCGATTACAACAACGACGGATGGGATGACATCTTCGTTGCGGGCTTCGGGGCCAATATCCTTTATCAAAACAACGGCGACGGCACTTTCAAGGATGTCACGGCGAAGGCCGGTCTTGCAGGAGGCGGCTGGAGCACGAGCGCAGGATGGCTCGATTATAACAACGACGGGCTTCTCGACCTTTTTGTCGCAAGGTATATGCAATGGGACTTCGAGCGCGGCAGCATCTTTTGCGGCGACAGCAGGCCGGGGTTTCGCGCCTACTGCCACCCCGACAATTTTCAGGGCGCGACGAACCTGCTCTATCGCCAGCGCGCCGACGGCACCTTTGAGGACGTGAGCGCGCAGTCGAAGATCGCGGACCCGGACGGGAAGGCGCTCGGGGTCGCCTTCGCCGATTTCGATAATGACGGGCTGATAGACATAGCCGTAGCCAATGACAGCGTGCGTCAGTCGCTTTATCGAAATAACGGGAACGGCACGTTCGATGACATAGCCTTGCCCGCCGGGGTCGGCTACAACGAGAACGGCAAGACTTTCGCCGGGATGGGGATCGATGCTGCCGATTTCGATGAGGACGGGCACGCCGACATATTCATCACCGCGCTTTCAAACGAAACGTATCCGCTTTTTCGTAACAACGGCGACGACACCTTCACCTACGCGACGAACACTCTCGGCGTCGCGCAGATCACCCTGCCCTATTCAGGATGGGGCACGCGATTCATCGACGCAGACAACGACGGGCTGCGCGATATTTTCGTGGCGCAGGGCCACGTTCTCGACACGATTGAAAAGATATCGAGCTACCTGAGATACAAACAGACGCCGCTGCTGATGCGAAATACGGGCAAGGGGTTCGTAAACGTATCATCTACTGCCGGGCCTGCTTTCAAGCTCCCGGTCTGCGGGCGCTGCGCGGCATTCGGCGACCTCGACAATGACGGGGACTTAGACGTAGTCATAGGCGTGACCGACGGCCCGCCCGTCGTGCTCAGAAATAACGGCGCAAAGAACCACTGGATGGGGCTGCGGCTTGTCGGGACGAAATCGAATCGCAACGGCATAGGCGCTCGCGTGACCGTGATCGACACTGCGGGGCGCAGGAGGGTTTATGACGTTACGAACTCCGGCAGCTATATCTCGTCGAACGATCAGCGCGTGATTATAGGGCTTGGAGCAGCGACGGGAGTCGAGGCCGTAGAAGTGCGATGGCCTGGCAGGCAGACTCAAACGATCTCGCGCCCGGCAATAGATCAGTATCACACAATCAATCAACGATGATGAGAACAAGTATGAATCTCAATCCAGCAAACAGGCGCGCGCGTATCCTTAGCGCAATCATATCGCTCGTTATGATCGTGGCGCTTCTTGCGCCCGCCGCGCTTACTCAGCAGAAACAGCCTCCGGCCCAGACCGAAAAGCAACAGCCGATGGGCGGCGTCTCGACCGGAACCGCGCTCACCTACACGTCGAGGCGGACTGTGGGGATAACCGACCCGAAGGCCCCCGTCATTTTTGAAGACGTAACCGCAAAGACGGCCCTTTCGCGTTTCAGACACAGGTCGGGAAGCGAGACTAAAGACTATATCCTCGAAGCGCCTGCGGGCGGACTGGCCATATTCGACTATGACGGCGACAGACGGCCCGACCTCTACCTGTTAAACGGCTCGACGCTTGCCGCGCTTGCGGGCAAGGAGAAGCCGCCGCGAGCCGCGCTTTATCGAAACCTCGGCAACTGGCAATTCGAAGATGTGACGGACAAAGCGGGAGTTGCGAACGAGCGATGGGGAATGGGAGTGGCCGTCGGCGATTACAACAATGACGGCCGCCCCGATATGTACGTCGGCAACTACGGCGTGTCGCGGCTCTATCGCAACAACGGCGACGGCACGTTTACCGACGTGGCCGAAAAAGTCGGCGTGGCGCGAAGAGGATGGAGCACGGGCGCAAGCTTTGGAGATTATGACAGGGATGGGCGGCTCGATATTTTCGTCCCCGGCTACATAGTCTTCGACCTCAAAGACCTTCCGCCCAACCCGGCGGATGCTGGCAAATCCGGCAGCGTCGCGCAGAACTTCTGCCAGTTTCGCGGAGTTCCCGTCATGTGCGGCCCGCGCGGGCTGAAAGGCGAAGGCGATACGCTCTATCGCCAGCGCGCGGACGGCACTTTTGAAGACGTGAGCGTCAAGGCGGGCACGCACGACCCTCACAGGTATTACGGCTTCTCGTCGGCATTCATTCACGCAAACGAAGACGATCTGCTCGACCTGATAGTGGTAAACGATTCGACGCCAAAACAGCTCTATATAAATAAGGGCGACGGAACGTTTGAAGAAGTGGGATACCCGTCAGGCGTGGCGCTAAATGAAAACGGGCGCGAGCAGGCAGGGATGGGGCTTGCCGCCGGCGATTATAACAATGACGGGCGGATCGATTTCTACATAACCAATTTCTCGGACGATTCGAACACGCTCTATCACAACGACGGCGACGGCAATTTTGTCGACATCACTTTCCAGGCCGGACACGGCGAGACGACGATCCCCTTTCTCGGATGGGGAACGAGCTTCATCGACTACGATAACGACGGGTGGAAAGACCTGATGATTGCGAACGGTCACGTCTACCCGGCAGTCGACAAATACCAGTGGGGAACGAGCTATGCGCAGCAGATGCTCCTGTTTCGAAATCTCGGCACGGGCAAATTCGAGCGCGTGCAGGCAGCGCAGGGAAGCGGGCTGGCCATCGCGATACCGGGGCGCGGGATGGCCGTAGGCGACCTCGACGGCGACGGCTTGCTCGACGTGGTGGTAAACAATATAGACGCCGCGCCTACCGTGCTCAGAAACGTAACCCGCCCGGCGGGCCACTGGATCGGCGTAAGGCTTGTGGGAGACCCGGCGAAAAAGAGCCCGAAGGATGCGACCGGCGCGATAGTCTATCTTACGACCGGCAAGATCAGGCAGCGAGGCGAGGTCATAAGCGGG
Organism: Blastocatellia bacterium; assembly: GCA_035709445.1. GTDB lineage: Bacteria > Acidobacteriota > Blastocatellia > UBA7656 > UBA7656 > DASTET01. The sequence continues at coordinate 6,271 of DASTET010001080.1, forward strand.
GCCGGCTATGCTTCACAAAACGACCCGACCATCTTCTTCGGGATGGGAGAGGCTACAAAGATCGACAAGCTCGAAGTGAAGTGGCCGGGCGGCGCGACCGAGACAATCAATGCTCCCTCTTGCGACCGGGTTATAACCATAGTCGAAGGCAAGGGCATTTCAGGCAATTGAGAATTGGCCGCAGATAACGCGGGCAGAGGCGAATAAGAGGGGCGATCATGAAGAGAATCTTTGCGGCATGGTTTCTGTTACTGCTGCTGTGCGTGACCGGCGAGGCGATAGACCTCTCCGGCATGGAGAGGATAGGCCCGGTTGCGACAGTAACGAGGGGTCAGAACTCTGTTACGCTCACTTGCCGGGACAACTCGCAGGTGAGGCTGACGGTGCTCGCGCCCGACCTGATACGGGTGCGCGCCGCATACCGCAAGCCGCTCCCCGACCGCGATCATTCGTGGGCAATCGCAAAGACTGACTGGGAGACGCCGCGCTGGCAGATGAGAGAAGAAGCCGACCATATCGTCATCACGACCGATGAGGTTGAGGTCTCGGTCCGCCGCTCGCCGCTGCTGGTAGAGTTCAGAGACGCGAAGACCCGCCGCGTGATCAACTCCGATCACTTTCCGATGATGTTCGACCCGAAGAGCACGGCGATTGCGGCGACGAAGAAGCTCGGTTTTGACGAGCATTTTTACGGACTGGGAGAGAAGGCGGCGCGGCTCGACAAGAGGCGGGGCCGATTTGTAATGTGGAACTCGGACACGCCCGGATATGTTGAAGGGACGGACCCGATCTACCAGAGCATCCCCTTTTACATCGGGTTGGAGAAGGGCGAGGCATACGGCATATTCTTCGATAACAGCTATCGCACCGAGTTCGATTTCGCGGCATTCTCTCAAGAGCACATCACCTTCTCTTCCGAAGGCGGCGAGATGAATTATTACTTCTTCGCGGGGCCTTCGATCAAAGAGATCCTGGGCCGTTATGCCGACCTCACGGGCCACATGCCTCTTACGCCGATGTGGGCGCTGGGCAATCAGCAGAGCCGGTACAGCTACTACCCGGCAAGCCTCGCGGAAGAGGTGGTGCGTCGTTACAGAGAGGAAGACCTCCCGCTCGACGTGCTCCATCTCGACATACATTACATGAACGAATACCGGGTCTTCACCTGGGACCGCGAGCGATTTCCCGATCCGAGCGGCACAAACGCAAGGCTCCGCAAGCAGGGCGTCCGGGTCGTGACAATAGTCGATCCCGGTGTGAAGTATCAACCGCCGCAGCCGGGCGCGAAGGATGAGACCCGCAACCCGGAGCTTGCGCCGCAAGACCGAAGCTACTTCGTATTCAACCAGGGGCTTGAGAAGAACTATTTCATGAAGCGAAAGGATGGAAGCCTCTACATTGGGAGGGTGTGGCCAGGCGACAGCGTCTTCGTCGACTACACACTGGCCGATGCCCGGCGATGGTGGGGAGACCTGCACCGGACCTATACCGATCAGGGAGTTGCAGGGATATGGACCGATATGAACGAGCCGGCGGACTTCATCGACCAGACGGGCAAGAAGCAGATGGACGTCGTAAGCTACGACGAGGGCGAGTACTCGACACACGCAAAGAATCGCAACGTCTTTGCGCTGCTGATGGCGCGCGCGACCTACGAGGGGCTTGAACGTTTGTTGCCCGACCAGCGGCCTTTCGTGATAACCCGCGCGGCTTATGCGGGCATCCAGCGTTACTCGACCATGTGGACGGGCGATAACAACAGCACGTGGGACGCGCTTGCGCTCAGCCTGCCGATGTTCCAGACGCTCGGATTGTCGGGACAGCCCTTCGTCGGCGCGGATGTCGGCGGGTTTATAGGCCGCTCGAACGGCGAGCTGCTCGCGCGCTGGTATCAAGTCGGGTTTCTCACCCCGTTTCTTCGCAACCACAAGGCGGTCGATCATTACGACCACGAGCCGTGGCGATTCGGCAAGTACTACACCGACATCATTCGAAAGTACCTGAAGCTGCGTTATCGCCTGATGCCATTTCTCTACACGACGCTCGAAGAAGCACATCGAACCGGCGTGCCGGTATTCAGACCGCTGCTTCTCAACTATCAGGAGGACACCAACACGCTGAACCTCGACGATCAGTTCATGATCGGGAGTGACCTTCTGGTCGCGCCCGTTCTAAAGCCCGATCTTACGGGCAGGATGGTCTATCTCCCCGAAGGGACGTGGTTCGATTATTGGACGGGCAAGGCGCACACTGGCCCGACGATGATCCGCGTTGAAGCGCCGCTCGACACGGTGCCGATGTTTATGAGGAACGGGGCCATCATCCCAACAGGGCCGGAGATGAGCTACATCGGCGAAAAACGGTTCGACCCCCTAACCTTCGAACTCTACCTCGATACAGGCGGGCAGGGGTCTTATACCCTCTACGAAGATGACGGCATCAGCCCGGACTATAAAAAGGGAGTCGTCCGCCGCACCGAGGTCAGGGCATCGAAAAACGGCGGCGGGTATAAGCTCAATATCGAAGCGCCGTCGGGAAGCTATAACCCCGGAGAGCGAAACATTGTCTTTCTTTTGAAGTGGGCGAAAGGCGCTGGCAGAGTGACGGTCGATGGCAAGCCGCTCGCCGCTTCCAC
>DASTET010001081.1:0-2240 GCA_035709445.1 Blastocatellia bacterium
TTCTGACTTCTGACTTCTGGCTTCTGACTTCTGGCTTCTTTCAAGCGAGACCACGGTCTCGATATGATAAGTCTGGGGGAAGAGGTCGAGCGCGGCAATTCTTTCTATTTGGTAACCTGAATCGATCATCACGCGCAGGTCGCGAGCCATCGTAGTCGGGTCGCACGCCACATATACAACCCGTTCGGGACCGAGCGCGATAATCGGGCCGGCAGCTTCGATAGCCCCGTTTCGTGGCGGGTCGAGCAGGACCAGATCGGGCCGTTCTGCGCCGGTCTTAGCGACCGCTGCTGCGTACCTGTTGAGCCAGGTTTCTACACGCAGCTGATAAAAATCGATGTTTGCCGCAGAGCTCGCTTCGATGTTTAGGCGCGCAAACCTTGCGGCTTCCGGTCCCGACTCGACGCCGATCACCCGGTCGAATGCCCGGGCAAGCTGTATGGTGAATAGCCCGACCCCGGCATAGAGATCGATTGCAAGCCTGCCGCTTGCTCCTTTCGTGGCCTCGTCGATCAGGTCTTCGAGCAGAAAAGGATTCACCTGAAAGAATGTCGTCGCGTCGAATCGGTACGTTGCCCCGCGCGCGGACCGCTCGATCTCTCTGCGGCGAAGTCCGGCGATCTCAGGCTCGACTGCAACACCCGTCTGACCCGCCGCCATCTCTATCTTTGAAGGCGTCTCTTCGGACGAAACGAGCACGAGACCTGAGCGAAGGGTTGACAGGGCCGCGTTCATCTCAGGCGTCAAGACCGGGCACTCGGCCACATCGCAGACATCGTGCGAGCCTGTCCTGTTGAACCCTATCTTGAGATCGCCCGGTCGGTCCGCGCTCTGCCTTTCCACCTTGATCTGCGCGCGGGCGCGGTACTCAAACTCGCGCGCTCGTCGGACGGGTATTTCGTGCGGCCAATCTATGCGAGCTATGCGGGAGAGCGCGTCTCGAACGAAACCGGCTTTAGCCTCTAACTGGGCATCGTAAGACAGGTGCTGGAGCTGGCACCCGCCGCACTGGCCGAAATACCGGCAGGGCGGCTCGCGCCTTGAGGGGGAAGGGGAGATGATCTCAAGAATAGTCGCGCGGGCAAACCGCTTCTTTCTTTCCGTTATGCGGACTCGCAGCCGCTCTTCGGGCGCGGCAAGCGGGATGAATACAGTCAGCCCTTCAAAATGCGTTACCGCGTCGCCGCCGTAAGCCATGCGCTCGGTCGTCACTTCGATGATGTCGCCTCTGGATGGACCGCTCTCTTTCACTCTTTCAAGATATCAGGCTGTGGTCTCAAATGTAAAAAAGGCTGAGGCGGGGGATTTGATGTGTCTCTCGCAAGCGTCGTGAGATGAAGTTTCTTATAGTCTGCTCGTAGACCTTTTCGTCCATCTTTCTGCGGTAAGGCCGGAGCTGCGATTCCGCCTCGGAGCGAATCTTCTGGACCCCCTCTGCTCCGGTCCAGGCGGTGATGCTCTCGAGTATAAGGCGGTCGATGCCGTCGAGGTCTCGCTCGATAGATTCCGCATCGGCCCTTTCGGCAGTCTCAATCTCGCGGACTATCACGGCCAGGCGTGAGCGGGCCCGCCGTACGGCGTCTTCTATTGCGGCCCGCTCGGACTCGGCTGCCGCCTGCTCTGCGCGGGCAAGCTCATCATCCGAACGGGCAAAAAAATCTAGCAGGACCGGTTTCGGAAATATGGTCGCAGGCTCTTTTACGGACTTCTTCTTACCTTGTTTTTCGCCCGGACCCTCTTTGGCGGGAGGGGGGCTCCCGACCTGGGCGAGGCGATACTCGGCGAAGGCGGCCTCCACCTCTTGCTGGCAGTAGAATATCGAGTTCACCTTGCGGAATCTTCGCGGCCTGGCATCGTATGCGTCGAATGCCGAGTTTATGGCCCGCAGCACGATATGGAGCGGGATGCCGGTATTCTTCCAGCTCTCTATCAGCGCCCAGTCCATGGGCGAGACGAGAAGAGGCTTGCCCCGGCGGCGGACAAACTCCTCCTCGACCTCGGTGAAGTAGTTGAAGTAATTCAGTGGTTCGGTCGGAACGTTCCCGCTGTCTCCATTCTTGCTATTCACATATCTCCGGGTGGTGAAGACGGCTGAACGCCGGGGTCATAACATATTCGCTATGTATCCCAAAATGAACAGGGCCACGACGGTTATGACCATCGCCAGCAGTATCATTCCCAGAAGCGGCATGGAATCTTTCTGGGCTGCGGCGTTCAAAGGGCCAATCGAGCTATAACCA
>DASTET010001082.1:0-12731 GCA_035709445.1 Blastocatellia bacterium
ACCCCCTTCTGGTCGGTGATGGCGACTATCGAGGACTCATCGAGAGCGAACTTTATATCGGCCAGTTCTTTTAGCGATAACCGCAGCTCTTCTTCGGTCTGTTTGCGCAGGGTGATGTCGGTCCCCACGCCCACGACCCACCGGACCACGCCGCTCGAATCCGTAATCGCGCCGTTGTTCCAGGCGATCAGGCGCCGCTCGCCGCTGCGGGTTATCCAGTAGTTCTCAAACTGGTGCAGTATCTCGCCCGATCGCAGCGACTGAAATACTGACTTAACCGCCTCGACCTCTTCGGGGATTATCAATACGTCCCAGACATGCTTTCCGCGCACTTCCTCAAAGCTGTACCCGGTCATCTCTTCGCAGGCCCGATTGAATCGGGTTATGCGGCCTTCCGAATCGAGCACGACTATCAACGCGCCCGCCGTTTCGAGCACCGCCGAAATCAGCCGCGCATCTTTCTCGATGGCCTCCTGGCCTGCAAGCTCATTCGAAGAAGTGTACATATCATTAAGTGGCCAGTGATCAGTGATCGCTGGTTGCGTAAGATCACTATTAACACCTACTGAAACATATCAGCAACATCGGCTCAAGCACAACTGGCCCCTGACTCCCACCCCTGTTACTGGGCAGACGCATCCTCTAGCTTTTTGAGTCTGTAGCGAAGCTGGTCGCGCGATATGCCGAGCAGCTCGGCGGCGCGGGTCTGATTGCCCCCGCTCCGCGTCATGGCCTGACGGACCAGCGACATCTCGACTTCGTCGAGGACCACGCCTTCAGGCGGGAGATGGAACAGGTCTGCGGGCCGGGCTTCGGGAGCGGCAGCGGCGGCCTCTCGCTCTGCGACGACGAGACGCGAAGCTATCTGCGCCTTGACGCTCTCTTCGCTGGCGAGCCCGCGCGGCAGATAAGCAGTTGTTATAAGGTCGCCGTCTTCGAGTATCATCACCCGCTCGATCACGTTGCGAAGCTCGCGCACGTTGCCCGGCCACTTGTATTGCTTGAATATCTCCGCCACTTCGGGCGTGAGCCCGCGAACGCGCTTGCGCAGTCGCTCGTTGAAAAATGTCATGTAGTGTCCGGCCAGTATTATCACGTCGTCGCCCCGCTCGCGCAGAGGCGGGATGTCTATCTGTATGACCGACAGGCGGTAGTAGAGGTCCAGCCTGAACCGCCCGGCCTCGCTCTCCGACTTCAAATCGCGGTTCGACGCGGCGATGACGCGGGCGTCGAGCGAGATGTCTTTCAGCCCGCCGACCCTTCTAAACGAGCCTTCTTCGAGCACCCTGAGCAGCTTCGCCTGAAGGCTCATCTCAAGCTCGCCTATCTCGTCGAGAAAGAGCGTGCCGCCTTCGGCCTGTTCGAGCAACCCCTCCTTGCGCGCCTTGGCGTCGGTGAACGCGCCCTTCTCGTAGCCGAACAGCTCGCTTTCTATCAGGTTGGCAGGGATCGCGGCGCAGTTGATGTGGACAAAGGGCGAATCGGCACGCCGCGAAGTGTAATGAATGGCCTTCGCCACCAGGTCTTTGCCGGTCCCCGATTCGCCCTGCAACAGCACCGACGAGACTTCGCTTTCGGCCACCTTGCGTCCGAGCGCGAGCATCTCTCTCATAGAAGGCGAATCGCCAACTATCTGATCGAAGCTGAACTGGCGGGCGCGCTCGCGCCGGATCGAGCGGACCTCTTTGCGCAGCAATTGCGCCTCTATCCCGTTTCGGATCGTGACCTGAAGCTCTTCGAGGTTAAAGGGCTTGCTGATGAAATCGTAAGCGCCCCCGCGAAGCGCGGCTATCGTGTCCGCCACGACGACGTTCGATGTCATCATTATGATTACGGCGTCGGGCTGGCGGCGCTTGATCTCGCGCAATACGTCTATGCCCGACCCATCGGGCAGGTTCACATCGAGCAGGACGGCGGCAGGATGCTCCGCATCATAAGCGGCGACCGCTGAGGCAACCGTTTCGGCCTCGATGATGGCATACCCCCATCCTTGCAGGGACTCCGAGAGCATCCACCGAATCACCTGCTCGTCGTCGACTATGAGAACCTTTTCCTTCGCCATATCGTTTTTCCGCTGAATATTGACACCGAGGAGACGGCAACTTTCAATCTACCGCTTCTCCTCAACGGGCGCAATAGGGCGATGCGCGCTCGAAGCTTGTCTGATGCTCGCACAAAAGGTAATCTCTCTCAAGTAACCGCTCAATTATCGAGTTCAACAGTCACCGGAGACTTCTATTATGAGAAAGATTTTCGCCCTGCTGCTCTTCGCGCCCGCACTGCTGATGGCGCGTCCGGTCTCGTCTTCCGAGCCGAAGTCGCTCGCCGAGCGACTGGGTTTTGCCGCCACCGACCGCATATTGATCGTTAACGGCGACGACGTGGGAGTAAGCCACGCGGCGAATGCGGCAACAATCGATTCTCTCGAAAACGGGCTCATGACGTCGGCCACCATCATGGTCCCCTGCCCCTGGTTCCCTGAGATCGCCGCTTATGCCAGGGCGCACCCGCAGGCCGATTTCGGGCTGCACCTGACCCACACGAGCGAGTGGAAAGGATATAAATGGGGGCCGGTCGCAAGCAAGAGCCAGGTGCCGGGGCTGGTCGATCCGCAGGGCTATCTGTGGCCCGACATCATGAGCGTTTATAAAAACGCCACCCCGGAGCAGGCGTACATAGAGGCCCGCGCGCAGATCGAAAAAGCCCTCGCGGCAGGCATAGACGTGACTCACCTGGACTCACATATGGGGACGCTGCAATACGACCTGAGATACTACGAGGCCTATCGCCGCCTGGCGAAAGAGTACGATCTGCCGCTTCGCATGGCTTCGCAGGACGTGCTCGCGGCGAGGGGCGGCGAGCATCTTCGCAAGCAGCTTGAAGAGGACGGGATACTCTGCCCCGACTATCTCATCCACGGCGGGCGCATGAGCGGCGAGTCGGTAACCGATTACTGGCGGCGCATGCTGAAGGATTTGAAGCCGGGCGTGACCGAGCTTTATATTCACGCGGCGCTGCCGGGCGAAGAGATGAAACATATCACCAACTCGTGGCAGGAGCGTGCGACCGAATACGAGCTGTTCACCAAAGACCCCGAGATACGCCGCCTGCTCGACTCGCAGGGCGTCAAGCGGATAGGGTTCCGCCCCGTAAGGGACCTTCAGCGCAAGGCCCGGCAGATGAAGACGCAGCCCGCCGGGGGAAACAAGAGATGAAGGCAAAATCCTATCGATGCAAGTAGACGAACATAGAAGTAACCGCAGAGATACGCAGAGGAGTAATCGATCCTCTGTGGTTAAACTCTTTGCGCGAAGGAGCAGCAAGCCATGTCGAAATCATTCAAGCGGATCGAAACCAGGCTGGTTCACGCGGGCGAGCCGCGCATAAACGGCTCGGTCGTTATTCCCATTTTTCAATCGGCCATGTTCGAGTATGCGGGCGAGACCAGCTACGACGCGCTGAAGTATCTGCGGCTGAGCAATATGCCCAACCACATAGCGCTCCACGAGAAGCTCGCCTCCGTCGAGCAGGCGGAATCTGCGCTCGTCACTTCGAGCGGCATGGCGGCGATCTCGACCACGCTTCTCACATTTCTATCGCCGGGCGATCATCTGCTCGCGCAAAGCTGTCTCTACGGCGGCACTCACGACCTGCTCACAAAAGACCTGGCCGCTCTCAACATAGATTACGATTTCATCGAAGCCGATAAACCCGAAAGCTGGAAGAACAAGCTGCGCCCCGCAACGCGCGCCATCTACGTCGAGGCGATGTCGAACCCGCTGCTAGAGGTGGGCGATCTGAAATCCGTACCGGCCTTCGCGCGCGAGCATAATCTCATCTCGATCATCGATAACACCTTCGCAAGCCCCGTGAATTTCCGCCCGGCTGAATGGGGTTTCGATCTTTCGCTGCACAGTTGCACCAAGTACCTCAACGGCCACTCCGATATAGTCGCGGGCGCGGTCATAGGCCGGGCCGGGCTGATAGAGAAGATAAACCACCGCCTCAATCACCTGGGCGGCTCGCTCGACCCGCACGCGGCCTTCCTGCTTCATCGCGGGATGAAGACGCTTTACCTAAGGGTCAGGCAGCAGAACCAGAGCGCGCTCGAGATCGCGCAGTTTCTCGAAGGCCACCCGGCGGTCGCCCGCGTAAATTATCCGGGGCTTGAAAGCCACCCGGGCCACCACCGGGCGCGCGAGATGTTTGACGGCTTCAGCGGGATGTTGAGCTTCGAGCTGAAGGGCGGGCTTGATGCGGCGGAGCGGTTCATCGGCAAAGCCGAGATACCGATTTATGCTCCGAGCCTCGGGGGGGTCGAGACGCTTATGACCCGGCCCGCGATCACATCGCACTCAGGCATGGACCCCGATGAGCGCCGCCGCCTCGGCATATCAGACAGCCTGATCCGCCTCTCTGTAGGGATCGAGGCGACCGATGAGATCATAGAAGACTTCGAGCAGGCGCTCAGATGACAAAGCGTGCGCAGACGATGTTCGGCAAGACTTGCCTTGTGACGGGAGCGAATTCCGGCATCGGCAAGGTGACCGCCCGGCGGCTGGCCGAGATGGGCGCGCGCGTCGTCATGGTCTGTCGCAGCCGCGAGCGCGGGACCGAGGCGAGAGACGAGATAATACTGAAAAGCGGAAACAGCGCGGTCGAGCTGCTGACCTGCGATCTGTCGTCTCAAAAATCTATTCGAGGGGTCGCGATGGAGTTCCTCGACCGGCACGACCGGCTGCACGTGCTCGTCAATAACGCGGGCCTCATGCTTCGCCGTCGAACGCTTACCGAAGACGGGCTCGAAATGACCTTCGCCGTAAATCACCTCGCTTATTTCCTGCTGACAAACCTGCTGCTCGACGTGATAAGGATCAGCGCGCGCGCCCGCATCGTCAACGTATCCTCGATGGCCCACATGACCGGCTCGATAAACTTTGACGATCTTCAAAGCGAAAAGAGTTATTCGAGCATGGGCGCATACAGGCAATCGAAGCTCGCCAACATCCTCTTCACCTACGAGCTGGCCCGCAGGCTCGAAGGGACCGGCGTGACGGTCAACTCTCTTCACCCCGGAGTGATCGCAACCAACCTGGCGCGCGATATGCCGAGGGTGATCGATCTGGCGTTGAAGTCTTTTTTCACAAGCTCCGAAAAGGGGGCCGATACGTCCGTCTACCTCGCAAGCTCGCCCGAAGTCGAAGGCGTCACGGGCAAGTACTTCATCGCGCGCAAAGAAGCCCGGTCAAACGAGCAGTCGTATAACGAAGAAGTCGCGCGCCGGTTGTGGGATGTGAGCGCGCGTCTCACGGGGCTCGCATCATATCGCGGATCGAGCATAAACCTATAAACCTCTCTCCGCTGACCTATTCTTCAAAGGTTTTTCGATAGCAGCAACGAAGATCAAGGCGAGCGCGCCTGCCGCGAGCGCCAGGACCAGAGAAGGCACTCCGGGCGCTGCGCCTCTGCCCGCTTCAAGCAGAAACAGGACAGACACGGTGACCCATATCGAGGCGAGGGCGGCGCGAGCCGTCACACGCGACCAGTACAGGCCGGCCACAACAGGCAGAAAGAATACTGCCGTGATGATGCTGTAAAAGATGGTGAGCGCGCCGATGACCGTCTCTAACAGCAGCGCGCAGACGGCCCCCGCCGCCCCGCAGGCGACGGCGCACCATCTTGTGAAACGCAATAACTGCTCATCGCTCGCGCCGGGGCGCAGCAAGCCTTTATAGAGGTCTTTTCCTATCGAAGTCGTCAGCATGAAGAGCACGGCGTCCGCAGTGCTGATCTCAGCCGAAAAGATCGCCGCAAGCGTCAGCGTCCCGAGCCAGAGCGGCAGGATCTCGGTCATCACCACCGGCATCGCAAGCTCGCGATTGGCGAGCGGAGAAAGCTCGCCGCGAGCTATCATCCCGATACTCACCGGCACTATCGCAAACAACAACAGCACGACCGCATTGACGGCCACTCCCCGCCGGACGCTTTTCCGGTCGCGCGCGCCGAATACTTTCTGCAACAGTCCCGGCGAGATGATGAACGAAGGGACGAGCGTGACCAGATAGAGCGACACCGCCGAAAGCCCTATCCCGGTGAAACCGAGGTAAGACTCGACGGCCTGAGGCTCCAGCCTTGAGCTGATCGACTGTGTGAGCCCTTCGAGCGCGCCCGCCGCTTTGAGCGCAAAGATCAACGCGAGGATAAATCCGGTCAGCTTGACAAAGAGCTGAAGCAGGTTGACGCGCACCGCCGAGTGGAGCCCGCCCGCGCTGAAATAGATCGTAGCCACGACGGCCCCGAGCAGACACCCCGTAGTCTTGCTTGCGCCCGCCACGACGTTTAGTATCCACGCAACCGCTATCAACTGACCCGAGAGAATGATCAGAGAGCCTATCCACAAAAAGAGCGCAGCCGTCATACGGACCCTGCGGTCGAATCTATGTTCGAGATAATCGCCGACCGTAAGCAATCGCTGCTCGCGAGCCACGCTCCATATCTTCGGGCCGACCCAGAGCGCAAGCACAAGAGAGCCAATACCTGCCGAGCCTACCCACCACCACGCCGAAAGCCCGTCGCGGTAACCTAGCCCGGCCGCCCCCACGGTCGAGCCCGCGCCGATGTTCGATGCAATCAGCGTGACCGCGAGATAGCCCGCTCCGAGCCCGCGGCCCGCGACAAAAAAATCGCTCGACCCGCGCACGCGCCGTGCCGCGAAGGCCCCGAGCGCAATCATCGACAGGGAATAACCGGCGAGGACGATCAGGTAGATGTTCATACGAGGCTGGCGGTCGGGATCACCCTCTCGGCGGGAGATCGGCTGCCGCGGGCAAGCCGGGCAGCCCTTTTGCGGCGCGCGCCGCGCGCACAATCGCGGCGGCCATCGCTTCGGCGGCGAGCGCGCCTATAAGCATCACGCTACCGCTCTTTTTCGATTTGCCCGTTGCGAGCGCGAATATGGTGTCGCCGTCGAGCGGCGTATGCACAGGGCAGATGGCGCGAGCCAGCCCGTCGTGGGCCATCTGCGCTACTTTGCCCGCCTGCGCTTTGGTGAGTGCCGCGTCGGTGGCGACGACGCCTATGGTCGTCGATGTGCCCGGCTTCGGCCCTGTCTGAGCGTTCATCGCAAGCTCGCCTCGAAGAATCGCCTGCCTCGTATCGAGCAGCGATTTTCCGTCTTTCGTCCGCGCCCCGGCGATCACATTTCCGGTATGAGGGTCGAGCACGTCGCCAACGGCGTTGACCGCGACGATAGCTCCTACGGTAAAACCTCCGGCCCTTATCCCGGCAGTCCCTATTCCGCCTTTCATCGCCCGGTCCATGCCGAACAGCTTGCCGAGGGTCGCGCCCGCTCCGGCCCCGACGTTCCCCTCGGCAGGTTGTTGAGCCGCAGCCGCGCGGCACGCTTTATACCCGGCCTCCGCGTCGGGCCGTATGCGCGCATCGCCCACCCACAGATCGAACAGGACGGCGGCGGTCACAATAGGCACGCGCGCCACGCTCGTGTCGTAGCCTACGTTCTTCTCTTCGAGGTAGCGCATGACGCCCGTCGCGGCATCGAGCCCGAAGGCGCTCCCGCCCGAAAGGAGTACCGCGTGGACCTGTTCGACCGTGTTGACGGGATTGAGCAGGTCGGTCTCGCGCGTGCCGGGCGCTGCGCCTCGAACATCGACGCCTGCGGTCGCTCCCTCTTCGACCAGCACGACCGTACAACCCGTAGGCCGTCGAGGGTCGGTGAAGTGGCCGACTTTGATCCCGGCGACATCCGTTATCGCGCCGGTGATGGTGATGCGGTCGGCGTTTTTCTGTCTGGACTTTCCCGTGAGCGTGCCGCCGATAGCCAAGCTTGCCCCCTCAACAAACTCTCTTCGTTTCACAACTGCATTGTACACGAAAAAGCAGAAGTCAGAAGCCAGAGCAAGAAGCCAGAAGTCAGAAGCCAGAAGCCAGAAGTCCGTCGATACAGATTCTGATTTCATTCATTCGGCAATAATCGAGAGACTACCCAAGAGATTCTGGCTTCTGGCTTCTTTCTTTATTTCCGCTTTCGGAACAGGGCAATCCCGCAATCGCACACCGTCCGGGGCGCGACTCGCGCATTCTCACGTTGAAATCGAGCGTTTTCGGCATTTAGCCCGGCCATCATACTGGCACGGCGTTGGCTGTAGCTCTGTATCTGGAGGAGTCATGCATATGCTCTGGCAAGACCTGCGCTACGGCGGGCGAATGTTGCTCAGGGACCCGGGCTTTACCCTGATAGCGGTCTTCACTCTAGCTTTAGGTATAGGGGCTAATACGGCGATCTTCAGCGTTGTATATGGTCTGCTCGTTCGCCCGCTGCCTTTTCACGAACCTGATCGGCTGGTCTTTCTCTGGCAGACCAGCCAGAGGTCCAGCCTGCCTCAGCTTCCCTTCTCGTTTCCCAACTTCACGGACGTGAAGGAGCAGAGCGAAGTCTTCGAGGAGGTCGGGGCCTGGAGCGCTTACAATGACACGCGCTTCAACCTCACCGGCGGCGCGGACCCTGAGCAGGTTCAAGCGGCGCTCGTATCGGCAAACTTCTTTCCCATCCTCGGCGTGCAGCCGATGCTCGGACGCACACTCCTGCCCGAAGAGGATAAAGAAGGCGCCGAGCGCGCCGTCGTCATAAGTCACGGGTTATGGCAGCGGCGATTCGGCGCAGACCCGGACCTGCCAGGCAAGACGCTGACGCTCGACGCCAACAGCTATACGGTGGTGGGTGTCATGCCGCCGGGCTTCTCCTTTCCGAAATTCCCCAGAGCTGCCGAGGTCTGGATGGCGCTCTCGCGAGACCCTGACCCGACCCTCGCAAGAAAGTTCGCGCGCGGGGCCAACTATCTCGGCGTTATAGCCCGGCTCAAACAGGGCGCAACGCTCGAACGGGGGCAGGCAGAGCTCGACGCCATCGCCGGAAGACTGGCCGAGCAGTACCCGCACTTCAACACAGGCATGGGGTTGAAGGCGATCCCGCTGCGCCAGCAGGCCACGGGCGATCTGCGCAGAGCGTTGCTCGTCTTGCTGGGCGCGATAGGGTTCGTGCTGCTGATCGCCTGCGCGAACGTGGCGAACCTGCTGCTCGCCCGCGCCACGGCGCGGCAAAAAGAGATCGCCGTGAGATCGGCTCTGGGAGCCAGTCGCGGGCGCATCGTCCGCCAGTTGCTCACGGAAAGCCTGCTGCTCAGTTTTATGGGCGGCGGGCTCGGATTGCTTCTGGCGCTCTGGGGCGTCGATCTGCTCGCGGCGGTGCCTTACAACACGCCAAGTTATATGGCCCCTTACCGGGTAGCGACGGAACAGATCGGCCTGAACGTCGAGGTGCTCGGCTTCACATTTCTGCTCTCGCTGCTGACGGGTCTGTTCTTCGGTCTTGCGCCCGCGCTCGGAGCGTCGAAGCCCGACTTGAATGAGGCGCTCAAAGAGAACGGGGCGAGCCGCGTTGCGCCGGGCTGGCTCAGAAATCGATTGCGCGGCGCGCTTGTTTCGGCAGAGATCGCCTTATCGCTCGTTCTGCTCATCGCCGCCGGGCTGATGATCAAGAGCTTCTCTCGGCTGATGGAGGTCGACCCGGGCTTCAAACCCGAAAACGTGATGACCGCTGAAATAAGCCTCCCGCGCTCGAACTATGTCAACGATCAGCAGGTCGCGGCCTTCTACCAGGAGGTATTAGAGCGGGTCAGGGCTTTACCCGGCGTGCCCGCGGCAGGCGCTACCTCGTTTCTTCCGCTTTCGGGGACGAATCAGGGGTCGGACTTCTTCATCGAAGGGCAGCCGCCTCCGCCGCCCGATAAAAAGAACCAGACATACTTTCGCTCTATAAGCCCCGATTACTTTCAGGTGATGAGCATAGAGATGATCGAGGGCCGCGCTTTTACGGAGCGAGACCACAAAGACGGGCAGCGCGTGGCGATCATCAATGAGAGCATGGCCCGCCGCTACTGGCCGGGCGAGTCGCCTCTGGGCAAACGGCTGGCACTCTCGCTCGAAGCATTGAGATTCCCCGCGCCGAACCGCCCTCCGGTCTTCGATATCCCGGCGGCCATGCGCGAAGTCGTGGGCGTGGTCAGGGACGTAAGGCATGCAGGGTTGAGCGCCGAAGCCGAGCCAGAGATGTTCATCCCCTTTATGCAGCGGCCCGCGCGCGAGATGACCCTGGTGGTCCGGGCCTCGGATGACCCTGCTGCTCTTGGATCTCTTTTGCGGCGCGAGGTGCTGGCCGTAGATAAGAATCAGCCCGTGGCAAACATCGCCACGATGCCGCAACTGCTCTCCGATTCCGTAGCAGGGCCGCGTTTCAATTTCCTGCTGCTCGCGGTCTTTGCCGCTGTGGCCCTGCTGCTCGCGGCGATCGGCGTCTATGGCGTAATATCGTATGCGGTGACGCAGCGCACGCGCGAGATCGGCCTGCGCATGGCGCTGGGCGCCGAGCCGCGCGACGTGCTGAGGCTCATCATCTTTCAGGGCATGGCATTGACGCTGATCGGCCTCGCGATCGGGTTGGGCGCGGCATTGGCGCTGACGCGCGTTATGTCGAGCCTGCTCTTTGGCGTGAGCGCGACCGACCCTGCCGTTTTTCTGCTCATCACTCTGCTGCTTGCTGTCGGGGCGCTTGCCGCCTGTTATCTTCCGGCGAGGCGCGCGACCAGAGTCGATCCGATGATCGCGCTCAGGTATGAGTGATTTGAGATTTCAAATTTGAGATTTGAGACAGGATTATCATGGAGACATTTCTGAAAGACATCAGATACGGCACGCGAATGCTCAGAAAGAACCCGGGCTTCGTGCTCATTGCCGTTGCATCGCTGGGGCTCGGCATCGGCGCGAACACGGCTATCTTCAGCCTGTTCAACGCCACGATGCTCAGGCCGCTGCCCGTCGAGAAGCCCGAGCAGATCGTATCGCTCAACAACACGGCGAGGGACCGTGCCTTTCCCACATTCTCTTATCCGAACTACAAAGACCTTCGCGATCGCAACAGGGTATTTTCGGGCCTGTTCGCCTATCGCTTCGCTCCGTTGAGCCTGAGCCACGACGGCATCAACGAACGGCTGTGGGGCTACGTCGTTACGGGAAATTACTTCGAGGTGCTCGGCGTGAAAGCGGCGCTGGGGAGGCTGATCTCGACGGATGATGACATAAGCCCCGGCGGGCATCCGGTAACCGTTCTCAGCTACAGGTGCTGGCAGAAGCGGTTTGGCGGCCAGCAGGATGTTATTGGCCGCAGCGTGCTGGTCAATGGCCAGGGCTACACAGTCATAGGTGTTGCGGAGGAGGGCTTTTTCGGCACAGAAGTAGTCTCCGCGCCGGATATGTGGTTCCCCGTGGCGATGCAGGCGCAGATCGACGTCGGCAACAACTGGCTCGATGAGCGGGGCGTAGATAACCTTTTCATTCAAGGGCGACTCAACCCCGGCGTAAGCCTTGCCGAGGCGCAGACGGCCTTCAACTCGCTGGCGTCGGAGCTTGAGCGCGAGCACCCTGTAATCAACGAAGGGAAGCGCGTGGTGATCTCGCCTGCCGGTCTGTTTGGCCGCTCCATGCGCGGGCCGGTGCTCGGATTTACAGGACTGTTGATGGGCGTAGTCGGGCTTGTGCTGTTGCTTGCCTGCCTCAACCTTGCGAACCTCCTGCTCGCGCGGGCGACCGAACGGCGAAAGGAGATCGCCGTGCGTCTTGCGATGGGAGCGGGCCGCGCAAGGCTTGTGCGGCAGCTCCTGACCGAAAGCCTGATACTGGCCATCGGAGGCGGCGCGCTCGGGTTGCTGCTTGCGCTCTGGCTGGTCGATCTGGCCTTGGCGTTCAAGCCGCCCATCGACGTTCCGCTTTCGTTCGAGCTTCCCATCGATCATCGCGTGCTGATCTTCAACTGTGCGGTCTCGCTTGCGACCGGAGTGCTGTTCGGATTGCTGCCCGCGTTGCAGGCGACGAAGACCGACCTGGTCACTGCGTTGAAGGACGAGTTAGCGGTCGGCAGCTACCGCAGGTCCTGGCTCAAGAGCGGCCTGATCGTTTTGCAGGTGGCCCTCTCGTTTGTGTTGTTGATCGGCGGCGGCCTGATGCTTCGCGGGTTGCAGCGGGCAGAGACCCTAGACCTCGGCTTCGATCCGCAGGGCGCCGTTGAAGTCTCTTTCCATCTCAGGCTGCAAGGCTACGACGACGCGCGAGGCAGAGAGTTTCAAAGAAGCCTGCTGGAACGAGTGCGTATGTTGCCGGACGTGCAATCAGCAGGGATCGCCGACATCGTCCCGGTCGATCTACATTTTTCGAGAACCTCTGTCTTCATAGAAGGGCAGGTTCCGGAGCGCACCACCAATGCGCCGCGCGCGATGATGAACCGCGTCAGCCCCGGCTATTTTCAGGCGATGAGCACACGTCTTTTGCGGGGGCGCGACTTCGCCGAGCGCGATGACGAGAACGCGACGAGGGTGGCAATCATCAACGAAGCCTTCGCGCGCCGGTTCTGGCCGGGAGAAGACCCCATCGGCAAACGTTTCAGCTCAGGCAGCCCCGAGTCGCCGAAGTTGCAGGTCATAGGCGTGGTCGAGGACGGCAAGTATGCGGGGTTGAATGAACCCCCTACCCCGTTCTTCTCTCGCCCGCTGTGGCAGTCATACTCCGGCTCGACATACGTGATCGCTCGCGCCGCAACGGGCGAGCAGAGAGTGCTCGCTTTAGTGCGAAGCGAAGTGAGCAAGCTCGATCCGAATATGCCGATC
>DASTET010001083.1:0-2881 GCA_035709445.1 Blastocatellia bacterium
TTCCAGGCCTCCAACAGTTGAGATGCCAGAGAACCTGCCTATAGTGCTTGCCGATCGGACTGTGCTGCGGCGAGTCCTGTGCAGTCTAGTCGAAAACGCAATTAAGTACACGCCCGACGAAGGGCGAATCACTCTCAGTACGAGCGCGCAGGGGGCGAGGTGAGTATAAGCGTTACCGATACGGGGCGCGGCATTCTCAGTGAGGACCTCCCTCACATCTTTGAGAAGTTTTATCGCGGTCGCGCGCCCTCATTGCGAGCCAACGACACGTTACGCGGCGTTACTGAAGAGGTCGCGGAAGTGCCAGGCGTTGGGCTCGGTCTCTATCTTGCGCGCACGATAATAGAAGAGATCGGCGGCCATATCACGGTAGAGAGTATAGTAGGGCGCGGAAGCACGTTCACCATCTCCCTACCCGCGTGGGATAATGAAGTTAATGTCGGAAGTAATCAGGAGCGAGATTGATGTCCAAGCGGCTACTAATTGTTGACGATGAACCTAATCTGCTTCTTGCAGTCGCAGCCTGTCTACGGACAGAAGGGTATGAAGTAAGGGCCGCGCGAAGCGGAAAAGACGCGCTCGTGAGCCTGGCAGAGTCGATCCCGGACCTGATAATAAGCGATATAAGAATGCCAGGGATGGATGGACATGCGCTTGTGCATCGCATTCGGTGGTCGCCAAGAACTGCGCTGATACCGGTGATCTTCCTGACGGCAAAAGATCAAAAAGAAGACCGCATAGAAGGCTTTCGGACGGGAGTGGATGCATACATCACCAAGCCTTTCGAGCCGGACGAGTTGCTTGCGGTAATCAACTCGATCTTCAATCGTGTCGAACGGACTCGCTCAGAGTTCTCCCGGATGATGGGTGCCGCGGAAACGACCGAACACGCTCGCATTACTGATGAGGATTTGACCGAGGCAGAGTTGAGGATAGCAGAAGCCGTGGCACGGGGACTGAGCAATAAAGAGGTCGCTTCGGAGTTGGGTATAAGCGTAAGGACGGTCGAGAACCACGTCAGTCACATACTAGCTAAGAAGGGCTTCAGCAACCGCGTCGAGATCGCCCGCTTCATATTGGAAGGCCGATCAGATTAATCCTCCGCTGATACTGTAGTCTCCCTCCTTCTTGCTCCTCCAATTGAAGACACACCAGTATGCGACCCTTTGAATAGGTCGTTCAACACGTCATGAACGAATCGCTATTAATGCGTGTAATTACCTACATCCTATAAGTATTCGCACCGTTACCTGCTTCCGCACTGTCCCTTAACATGGTTATAGCGATTGAAGACCCAACCGGTGGCCGCAAGACCGGCACCAATTCGATGGATTCAATAAGAACCATAGCCGGATCACACCGATAAGGGTCCAATCTGCGGACTCATAAGTTCAGGGAGTCCACGCAAGATTTCAGAAGGAGGTAATAGTGAACTCGAACCTGATATATAAGCCCAGGCAGTTCGATCTCAGCGGGCTAATAGGCATTTCGGACGAAACTCTTGATATGCACTTCAAGCTCTACGAAGGCTACGTCAAGCAGACGAACCTGCTCAACGAGCAGATTGCGGAGATTATTAAGAACCGCCAAGCCTCCAAAGAAGACATGCCTGCATACTCGGAGCTAACGCGACGGCTGGGATTCGAGTACAACGGCATGGTCTTACACGAATTCTATTTCGGCAATATGAAGCGCGATGGTTCGAGCGAGCCGGCGCGCAATTCGCGCTTTTTTATGGCGGTGGAAGAGAGCTTCGGGAGCCTCGATATTTGGAAGGCTGACTTCACCAGCATCGGAAAGATGCGCGGAGTCGGATGGGCCATTTGCTTTCAGGACCCAGCCAACGGGCATTTGTCAAACCATTGGATCACCCTGC
This sequence comes from Blastocatellia bacterium, assembly GCA_035709445.1. Lineage (GTDB taxonomy): Bacteria > Acidobacteriota > Blastocatellia > UBA7656 > UBA7656 > DASTET01. The sequence continues at coordinate 1,877 of DASTET010001083.1, forward strand.
ACCAGGAGGGCAACATAGCGGGCTTTAACCCGATACTTGTCATGGACGTTTGGGAGCATGCTTACCTGCTCGATTACAAGCCCGCAGAACGCCCGAAATATATCGAGGCGTTTCTATCGAATGTGGATTGGGACGTGATCGAGCAGAGATTGAAGAAGGGAGTGGTAGCCCGCAATGTCACTTCTTCCGGCTAGATTATCAGAATGGAGAAGAGTGTATGAAAGCCCATATCAGCTTAGGTCGAATCTTCGGCGTGCAGGTGGGGCTGCATTTCAGTTGGTTCATCATCGCGTTGCTTGTGACGTTCTCGCTCGCCGGGCAATTCTATCTTTCAAATCCCGGCTGGGGCGTTGGTCTGGTCTGGGCATCGGCGATAGCGACTGGGCTGTTATTCTTCGCGGCCTTGCTGGCGCACGAGCTTTCCCATGCGGTAGTCGCAAGGATGCGGGGACTACCTGTACGAGGAATAACTCTATTCGCGCTCGGCGGAGTGGCCCAAACGGAAAAGGATGCTGCCGACGCGAAGACAGAATTCCTCGTAGGCATAATCGGACCTATCACAAGCACGTTAATTGGACTTTTGTGCCTGGGCGTGGCGTGGGCCGCCGGATGGCCCCCCCTGACGACGGCCCATACGCCGGTCCTGGCTATACTCGTGTGGCTCGGGTACATCAACCTCTTGCTCGCCCTGTTCAACATGATTCCGGGATTCCCCCTGGACGGAGGGCGTGTGCTGCGGGCGATCGTTTGGTGGAGAACCGGAGACGTTAATCGCTCAACACGCATTGCCGCCGGCGTCGGCCAGTTTGTCGCACTCGGCGTGATTCTGTTTGGCCTGGTCCGGTCTTTCGGCGGCGCGGGTCTGGGCGGCCTGTGGTTTGTCTTAATCGGCTGGTTCCTGCTGGATGCTGCCCGCTCCAGCTACGCGCAGGTTGAGATAAGCGAGATGCTCGACGATGTGCGCGTGGGCGATGTAATGGCAAGTGATTGTCGCATCATTGATGG
>DASTET010001084.1:0-2742 GCA_035709445.1 Blastocatellia bacterium
GGTGCTGCGTGAAAACGGTCCCCTGCGCTACGTCTGCATAGAGGTTGTAGCGATAGAGGAGCGCGCCGGTGTTTGCATCCACACATATTTCGTACCACTCGCTCGGGCCCGCCTCAATATAGGAGCGCCAGACAAGCACCCCCCGCCCGCCAACGAGCATAATGCGAAGGTCGGACATTATGTCTTCTAAGCCGGGGCCCAGCGGGTTTCGGTATTTAGCGCGGTCGCCACGAGCCGGGCGGGCCTCCACCACCTCAAGCTCGTCCGTGGCCTGACGAGCGGCGTACTCGATTGCCTGGTTCAACGCGTCCGCCTCAGACAGGGAAGGAGTCGTCTTCACATTGCCGCCGGGGATGATCAGTCCTTCCATGACGGAAATCACCTCACCGTCGCGGCTGATGGCGATTTGAACCTGGCCCTGGAATACGGAGACGCCCCCTATCGTCTGCTCGTAGTTCAGGAAGGTGATGCCCTGGTCGTTGTCCTCATTTATGAGCTTGAGGCGACGGACTTCGCGGCGCGTGAGCCCGAAAATGGCGGCCTGCTCTGTCAGGAAGCGGCGGGCTATACGGTCGGGAGATCCGGCTGACGGCCGCGACAACGTCCCGCCGAGGTGGAAGAACTCCTTGGGCACGCCCGCCTCATTTATCTCATACCTGAGATCGCCTCGCGTCTCCTGAGGAAACCTTGAGAGGAATCCATCTATCGCATTCAGCCGTGCTCTCACGGCCTCGTCTTGCGCCGAAGAGTTCGGAAGCTGGATATCTGCGATCTCCTGGCGTATATCGAAATTGGGCAGCCCCAGTATTGTGGCCTGCCAGATACTCGTGTTTTGCGCAACGGGTTCGGCGGATTGAGCCCCTGCGGCATTGAATTGAATCATAGGCGCTGTGATCAAAACGACCACAGGCAACAGGAACCAGGTCTTACGCATACGGTTTTCTCCTTTCAATCTGAAGCGGCAGAATCGGCTTGAATGGCTACCAGCATCTTTGCGCCGGGGTAGCTTCCCACTTTGTTCTCGTGATTAATGTATGGACTTACAGGGAGGCTGAAAGCTCACACATATTCCTGCATTAGAATTCTCTCCCGGTAATAGTTGCGCTCACATAGGCGCACTACACGCGGAGCCGTACATTATGTCAGCATTAGTAGGAAGAAAAACGCGGCTCGTTGTGACTTCGCCCTTCCGTTAAACGATCACAACTTGGTGTGATCTATAACACAATCGGCGCGACGACTACAAGCACTATTTTCAGGCGTAAGAGTTCAGAATTCTCGTTAGAGCCAGGAAGTGGCGGCATATCTTTAGCCCCGGGGCTAAAGCTCCATGGCCGCTTCGTGATTTTCCTCACTTTTTCATTTGAGGAGGGAAGCTTCTTTACGTACTTCCACATCAGTGTCTTGCAATGATCGATCGATTAATCGCTTTGCTTTCTTCGGGTCGAGACGAGCAATTGCCCAAAGTGCATGAGATCGGATAAATGGCTCAGGGTCATTCTCAATGCAGTCAATCAGGGCTGGTATAGCAGCAGTGCAGTCAATGTTAGCTGCAACAACCGCAGCGTTACGCAGTAATCCTCTTCGTTTGGGCCTGGTGAGAGGCGTCCCTTTGAATCGCAGACGAAACTTTTCGTCAGTTCTTATCGAGAGCACCTCGGCAAGATGCAGCCGAGGGCCGGTGCCCGAATCAGGTTGAAGCTCCGGCCAGTCGGTGTGGGACGAGAACCGATTGAAGGGGCAGACTTCCTGGCAAACGTCGCAGCCGAATATCCATTCGCCAATCGCTTCGCGCATCTCGCACGGGATCGCGCCTTTGTGCTCTATCGTCAGGTAAGAGATACACCTCCGCGAATCGAGCACGTAAGGCGCGGCAAACGCATCGGTAGGACATGCATCGATGCAGCGGCGACAGCTCCCGCAACTGACCCGTATCTGGCGGCCTTCCGGAGACAGCTCAAGATCGACGAGCACCTCGGCGAGGAAAAACCATGATCCTCTCTGCGGTTGGAGCAGGTTTGTGTTCTTGCCGAAAAAGCCCAGCCCCGCTCGCGCTGCGACCGCCCGTTCAAGAAGCGGAACAGCGTCGACGAAGCATCGTGCGTGAAGCTGCCGCCCGGCCAGACGCTCCATCTGCGCGACGAGCTTCAAGAGCCGGGGCTTTACCACGTCGTGATAATCAAGCCCCCAGGCGTATCGCGCCACCCTGCCGAAACGCTTCTCGTGCTTGAACTCAGGCGCGTCGACGTAATAGTTGACCGCTACCGTTATGAGAGAGTGTGCCGAAGGGACTAACTGCCTGGGCGAGGTGTGCAACTCGGGACGGCGCGTCATGTAATCCATTCCGGCTGCGAACCCGGATTCGCGCCAGCTCTGAAAGGCCGCCGCGTCGCGCGCAAGCGGCTCGACGGACGTGATAGCGACCACCTCGAATCCGAGCCCGCGCGCCGCATCTTTGATCTCTGTTTCGAGCCCGCTCACATAAAGAGGCTAACCACCGCCGAGCGCGAGTGTCAATCAATATGAATTCAGCCGCAGATTAACTCGAAAGAGCGCGGATCGGAGCCTTCAGTCGGCCCTCTTTTTTCTGAGCAGGATTATCGCTATGCCTGTGAGTATGCCTGCGCCGCCCGCTATTATTCGCCAGTTGATCTGCTCGCCTATCGTCACCATCCCGAGTAGCACGGCGATGACCGGGGTCACAAGCGCGATCAGCATGGTGTTTGTCACCGCCATGTTCCT
>DASTET010001085.1:0-7251 GCA_035709445.1 Blastocatellia bacterium
ATGATGTCGGAAGAAGTATCCGGGACAATCATAGGTATGGGAGAGGCATGATGATGAACCATCAGCCAGCGCCCGTCTCTAAGTGCGAAGAGGTTTGTGGCTGCCGCCTGCGCGGTGTCGAAGCTTGCGCTGTCGAACACGGTGATGTTTTCGGTGCAGGTGACCCAGGCGAGGCTGCCTTCCACCTGTATGGTTACGTCAGTAGGAGAGATGCGCATCTTCTGCGCGCCCTCGAATATTCTCAGCCAGCTTTCGCGAACGCGCTGCCAGCCTGCTATCAGGTCCCAGCCGGGGTGGATGCATCGGACCCAGTTTTCGTGTGCCCATAGCTCTTCCAGGCGCTCGATCTCCTGCGATTCGAGCGCACGATAAAAGGCCAGATTGGCGGCTTCGACTGCCTCTTTCTCTTCGGTTTTCATACGCCGCGAAAATCTATACCGCAAGCCGCGAAGAATTCAAGCCAAATCAGAAGCCGAAAAGCAGAAGCCAGAAGCCAGAAGTCAGAAGTCAGAATCTCTCGCCTCATCTCTCGATCAATGGCGAGTGATAAGAGTCAGCATAAGCCCCGACCAGCTTCCGGCTTCTGAATTCTGGCTTCTGGCTTCTGGCTTCTGATAGAATTCCTTCGACGGTTTTCAGATGAGCGAATCGAAGATTATTGTAATAGGCGGCGGGCTTGCGGGTTCCGAAGCTGCCTGGCAAGCCGCCGAGCGCGGCGTGAAGGTGCGGCTTTACGAGATGCGCCCCGCCCGCCAGACGCCGGCCCATCGCACCTCGAACTTTGGCGAAGTCGTATGCTCTAACTCGCTCAAGAGCGACGAGCCCGGCACTGCGCCTTACCTGCTCAAAGAAGAGCTCCGTCGCGGCGGCTCGCTTCTGATAGACGTGGCGCACAGCACATCGGTCCCGGCAGGCGCGGCGCTCGCCGTCGACCGAGAGAAGTTCGCTCAGGAGGTGACGCGCCGCATCGAGTCGCACCCGAACATCGAGATAGTTCGAGAGGAAGTAAAAATCATCCCCTCCGAAGGCACGGTCATAATCGCCACCGGCCCGCTCACATCGGCGGCGCTCTCGGCGGAGATCGCGCGGCTTACAGGCTCAAGCCATCTCTATTTTTATGACGCCATATCGCCTATAGTCGACGCCGAGACGATCAATTACGACACAGTATTTCGCGCGGCCCGCTACGGAAAAGGCGGGGCCGATTACCTGAACTGCCCGATGAGCAAGCAAGAGTACGATCTCTTTTATGACGCGCTCATCGAGGCCGAGCCCGTTCCACTGCACGAGTTCGAACAGACAATGTATTTCGAGGGCTGTCTGCCCATAGAAGAGCTTGCCCGCCGGGGGCGGGCCACGCTCTGTTACGGCCCCATGAAGCCTGTCGGGCTTTGCGACCCTCGCACCGGGCGCCAGCCCTTCGCCGTCGTTCAACTGAGACAGGAGAACCTGCTTGCCGACAGCTACAACATGGTCGGCTTTCAGAACCATCTCAAATTCGGCGAGCAGAAACGGGTGCTCAGGTTGATCCCCGGGTTAGAGCACGCAGAGTTCGTCAGACTGGGCCAGATACATCGCAATACTTTCATCTGCGCCCCGCTCGTGCTTGGCGAGACGCTCCAGGTGCGCGAGGACCCGCGCATACTCTTTGCCGGGCAGATATCGGGCGTCGAGGGGTATATTGAATCTATCGCCACGGGCTTTATGGCAGGAATCCATGCGGCAAGCCTTGCGAGAGGGCGCGCGCCTGTTGCGCCGCCTCGGCGGACGGCTATGCGAGGACTGGTTAATTTTATCGCAAACGCCGAACCGAAAAGTTTTCAGCCTATGAACATCACCTTCGCGCTCTTGCCCCCGCTCGAAGAATCCGACCAGCGCCGACTGAAACGCAAGGCCGACCGGCGGCGGCTTCAAGTAGAGCTTGCGCTAAAAGACTTCGAGCAGTGGCGCACAAATTATCTTTCGAGTAATGCAGTATGAATAAAAATAAGGGCAAGACGCATCGCGCAGCGCGCGCTTCGATAAGAGCGGCGCTCATTCTCTCTTTCCTCCTATTGCCTTTTTCGCTGCTGGCGCAATCGGGCCGTAACCCGGCGGGCGCGCGCCCGTCGCCTCCGCCTCAGCAGGATACGAGGCCGCGCCGCGCCACAGCCGAAGAGCAGGACGATAAGCCTATAAAGCTCAGCGCCGACCTTGTCACGGCCATCACTTCGGTCACGGATGGGGCGGGCAATCAGGTCAACGACCTTACGATGAACGACTTCGTCATATATGAAGACAACGTGGCTCAGGAGATCGCCGGGCTCTACCGCGAAGGCGAACTGCCGCTGCGGATGGTCTTCCTCTTCGATGCTTCCAGCTCAATCCGCCACCGCCTCGATTTCGAGAAGCGGGCCGCCGCTCAGTTCTTTCGCCAGTTGATGCGGCCTTCGGACCAGGCGGCCCTGATAAGCGTCTCGACCGACCCGAAGGTAGAGGTCCAGTTCACATCCGATGTGGAGAGGCTCGTCGCCGGGCTCGACCAGATGAAGGCCGAGGGCGCGACCTCGCTCTACAACTCGCTGATAGAAGCGGCGAAGTATGTTCGCCCCGCTGAAGGCCGCCACGTGATGGTAGTCCTCTCGGACGGCACCGACACCGCTTCGGCCACGACGCTTGCTCAGGCGCTGGCCGAGGTGCAAAAGTCGGACGCGGTCATATACAGCGTGCACTCTACCGGCGTCGCCCCTTCGGCCAACGTGCAGGACCTGGCCGGTGAGTTTGTCCTCAAGGCCATGAGCGAAGACACGGGCGGTCGCGCATTCTTCCCTCCCATACAGGAAGACCCGAAGAAAGAGATACGCGACCTCGACGAGATATATCGCCGGATAGCGGCGGAGGTCCGCGCCCAGTATGTGCTCACCTATTATTCGAAGAGCGAAGGCAGACCCGATACCTTCAGAAGCATACGCGTGGAGGTCAAGCGGCCCGGTTTGCAGGTGCGCGCCCGGCGCGGGTATTACACTGCGAAAGAAAAATGAGAAGTCAGGAGCCAGAATCCAGAAGCCAGAATCCAGAAGTCAGAAGTCAGAAGAGGATCGAATGAGCTATCCAAGATCAAGATAGCTTGGTGATCGAGATACTCCGCAAGAGATTCTGGCTTCTGGATTCTGGCTCCTGACTTCTGACTTCTGACTTCCTGAAAGGACAACCGAATAATGAGCAGACGATGCGCCATTCTCGCAATTGCCCTGTGTCTCGTCGCGGTGGTTGCAATGCTCCCCGCAGTCTCCGCCGGTCAGTCCGACGCCGCGCTTAGAGCGCGCGCCGAGCGACTGCACCGCGAGGCCATAGTAGTAGACACGCATAACGACGTCACATCACCAATCATCGATGAGGGCTTCGACCTCGGTATGCGCGGAGACGATTCCGAAGGCAAGTTCAAGACTCATACCGATATCGCGCGTATGAAGGCCGGCGGAGTCGACGCCGAGTTCTTCGCCATCTATGTCGCAAAAGAGTATGTCAACCGGAAGCCTTCCGAGGGAGGAGGCGCGGCGCGGCGCGCGCTCGACATAATCGATGCCGTCTATGAACAGGTGCGCCGCCACCCTGACACATTCGAGATGGCTTATACGGCCGACGACATCCGGCGCATCTCGAAGACGGGCAAGATCGCCGCGCTGATGGGTATAGAAGGCGGCCACGCTATCGAAGACAGCCTCGCCGCGCTCCGAATGTTTTACCGGCTCGGAGTCCGCTATATGACCCTCACTCACACGAACACGAATAACTGGGCCGATTCAGAAGCAGACCTCAGCAACAAGGCCGTAAAACATCACAACGGGCTAACCCCGTTCGGGCGCGAGGTCGTGCGCGAGATGAACCGAATAGGCATGCTGATCGATATATCTCACGTATCGGACAAGACCTTTTACGACGTGATCGAGACCACGCGCGCGCCCGTCATAGCTTCGCACTCGTCAGCCCGCGCAATCGCCGATCACTCGCGCAACATGACCGACGATATGTTCAGGGCCGTGGCAAAAAACGGCGGGGTCGTGATGGTCAACTTTTATGACGGTTTCCTGGACCCGCGCAAGGCCGCGCTCGCCACTCAGGCCCGCACGAAACAGGAAGAGGTCGCCGCTCAGTTCCCCGACGACCCGGCCCGCGTCCAGGAAGAGATGCGCAAATGGCGCGAAGCGAACGACCCCGGCCCCACTCCGCTTTCCGTACTCATCGATCACTTCGAGCACATAATCAAAGTCGCGGGCATAGATCACGTCGGCATAGGCTCCGACTTTGATGGAGTGCCGGGCCTCCCTCAGGGCATGGAGGACATATCGAAACTTCCCAACATAACCTTCGAGCTGTTGAAGCGAGGCTATTCCGACGCCGATATCAAAAAAGTTCTAGGCGAAAACTTCCTGCGCGTGATGGCCCGGGCAGAGAGCGTCTCTTCAGAGATGCAGTCAAAAGCGGGCGGGAAGAAACGGTAAGCAAGAGAGGTGACAGCCCGAAAGAAAGCGTGCCTCTCGACCACGTGAGACCTGTTTGAACCACAGAGGACACCGCAGGGTCACAGAGGAATAATGATTCTCCTCCGTGACCCTGCGGTGTCCTCTGTGGTACAAATTCTCTATCCTGACCCTGAAAAATCCCTCATAGAATCCTTTGTCATCCATTCTATTCTTGAATAGCTTTTGAAATATCTGTTACAAAACTGGCACGAGCTTTGCTGTCTGGAATTCGGGCTTAACCTGCGTGGTCTCTTGTGAGATTGCCGCCATTCAAGTTCCTGTCCGGAACTGTGACGGAAGTGCTTGGTAATAAACAATGCATAATGATAATCCTCCTGTTTGATACGGGCTCGGACCTTTATGCGCACCCTTTAATAATGGAACGAAACAGAACAGGCAATGCCGAACAAGCTACCGGAAAGGAGATCAGCCACATGGAAAAAATTACAGGGTCGGAATTCCCGATCAATGAAAAAAAGGGATGGTCTGCCCCGAGCGCCGGGCGACTAATAGTGATGGCGCTGCTGGTTTCAGCCATCCTGTCTCTGTCCTTGCCCGGACAGACGCGAGCAGCGACCGAGCTAGGGTTCAACTACAGAACGGCGACTTTCAGCGTGGGCACTAGCCCTTCGGCGGCGAAAATAGGAGACCTGGATGGCGACGGGCTAAACGACATTGCGGTCGTCACTCTTCAGGGGAGCTTACAGCTCTTCTTCAACAACGGCGCTGGATCGTTTCAGCGGGTATCGTTAAATGGGTTGTGGCCCTCAAGCTCCGGCACGCTCGACCTGGATATCGGCGACATGAACGCGGACGGGCGGAACGACATAGCGGTCGCATACTCGACTCAAGACGGCGCCGTTTCTGTCCTGCTCAACCAGGGCAACCGCGTATTCTCCGCCCCGGCGAGCTACAATACGTGCAGCTCGTCGAACGGCGTCACGATCGGGGACCTCGACCGGGACGGCGATAACGATCTGGCCGATATCAGCGGCTGCTCAAGGGCGGGGGTGCTGCTAAACAACGGGCAGGGCGGCTTCGCCTTAAGCGGCTCCTACGGAACCGGCAATGCTTCAAGGTCGATAAGTCTTGGAGACTTCAACCATGACGGCTTCAAAGACATCGCCTATGTAAACAACGGGATAGGCATCAACGGCCACGCCACGGTGCTTTTCAACAACGGGGATGGGAGCTTCAGCGATCCCATGTGGCTGTACGCGGGCGATCTGCCCGACGACCTTACGGTCGGCGATTTTGACGGCGACGGCAACACAGACCTGGCGATAGCGAATTCTTATTATTCACAGGTAATCGTGCTGCTCAATAGCAGGGACGGGAGCTTTCCGGGATATTCAGAGATCACCGGCGCCGATGCGCCCACCAGCATAGCTTCGGCGGATCTTAACGGCGATGGCCGCACGGACTTTGCCGTCACAAGCTGGGGGACCGGCCGGCTCACCCTCCTGCTCAATCAAGGCAATTACAATTTCTCGGGTCCAACCCTGAGCACGGGCCAATCTCCTGTCGATGTAGCCGCCGGAAGACTAGACGGCGATTCATTGCCCGATCTGGTTGTCGTGAATCAAGGAAGCGGTAGCATTACGGTCCTGTTCAGCCAGGGCGGCACGTCAACAACTCCGCCGCCGCCGCCCGCGCCCCAGATAACGCTCACGGTCACCACGCAGACGACGAGAAGAGAGAAGCTCGTGAGTCTCAGGTGGAGCGGGGCTACAAGCTCAACCGTCGACCTGTATCGCAACGGCTCGCGCATAGCCACAGTCTCGAATACCGGCAGCTATACCGACCGGTTCGGCTCGCGCACGCGCGGGACCTTCAGATACAAAGTCTGCCAGGCTGGCAGCCAGACCTGTTCCAACGAACAGAGCGTCAGCTTCTGATCTCAGTCTCTGATTGAGGATTCTTTATTGGTTGCTGAGCCAGTCGCGCGGGCGGAAGTAGTCCCACGCTTCCGCCTCGCGCGTTCCCGCTTGCGGTCTGTAGTCATATACCCAGCGGGCCAGCGGCGGCAGCGACATCAGTATCGACTCGGCGCGGCCTCGCGTCTCAAGACCGAATTGCGTGCCGCGGTCATAGACCAGGTTGAACTCGACATAGCGGCCCCGCCGTATGAGCTGGAACTCACGCTCTCGCTCGGTGAAAGGCTCGTCCATACGACGGTCTACTATAGGCAGATAGGCGGGCAGGAATGCTCGCCCCACTTCCTGAACAAACTCAAAGATGAACTCTATCCCGCGGTCATCGGGCGATTTCTCGTCGTCGGCGTCGAGCAGCGGGCCTTCGCGCTCGCCCGTAAGATAATCGAAGAAGATGCCGCCGACCCCGCGCGTCTCGTCGCGGTGCTTGATGAAGAAGTACTCGTCGCACCACTTCTTGAACCTCGGATAAAAGCCCGGGTCGAACCGGTCGCAGGCATCCTTCAGCGTGCGGTGGAAGTGGATCACGTCTTCCAGGTAAGGGTAGTAGGGAGTCAGGTCGGTCCCGCCTCCAAACCAGCCGCCGGAGCCGCGTTCAAGGTAGCGGAAGTTGGCATGCACGGTCGGCACGTTGGGATTGAGAGGGTGCAGCACGAGCGACACGCCTGCGGCAAAAAACTGCGACCCTTCGCCCACCGGCATCCTCGACGCAAAAGCTTCGTCCAGGTATCCGAATACCTGGGAGAAGTTCACCCCGGCCTTTTCAAAGACTGCGCCCTCTTCGAGGACTCGCGTGCGCCCTCCGCCTCCGCCCT
>DASTET010001086.1:0-3830 GCA_035709445.1 Blastocatellia bacterium
ATACCTACAACAATAACTCTCAGGTCCAGCTCACATTGCGAGACATGAAGGTCTAGGAACAGTCTGGCGAGTCTAGCGCGTCCCGCTTGTGACTGTGCTGATCACCATGCAACATCTGATTAAAGCGATGTCTGTCTTGAAAGCGACGCGCCAGACTCGCGACGCGCTAGACTCGCCAGACTGTTCCTGACGCGCCAGACTCGCCAGACGCGCTAGACGCGCTAGACTCCCAGTGGCATCATGATGACTCATGTTTAGGGTAAGGTTGTTATCGGCAGGCAAGCTCGCGGCGGCGGCGCTATTTCTTTCCATACTTGGCTCGCTCGTCGCCTATCTCTCGATTCGAGGCAAGCGGCCGGATGATGTCGCGCCCGCTCCCAAGCTACAGGGCCGCGTCGTCGCCGTCTTCAACAACTCGCGGTATGCGCACGAAGTCGAAGGCCGGGTCCGGTTCGCCATTACGGCGGGAGTCGACCGCACCTATGAGGACGGCTCGCACGAGCTTGAGCAGGTACGGCTGGAATCATACGGCGCTGACGGCACGCGCAACGACGTTGTGACCGCCGACCGCGCAAAGGTGAGCAACCCATCCGACCTGAACCGCCTCGACGCAGAGTTCCTGTCGAATGTCGTCGTTCAAATCGCAGATAGCCTCACTATAAAGACCTCTTATCTTCACTATGATCATGTAAAGAGCCTGGTCGAGACCAGCGACCCCGTAGAATTCGAGGGGGCGAACATAATCGGGCGCTCGACCGGCGCGCTCATAGAGACGCTCGATGAGCGCGTCCGACTGCTCAAGGACGTCGATATTACGATCAAGTCCCGATCAGAAAAGAGAGAAGGTCCGGGAGCAAAAAATGCGGTCTTGAAAAACAGAGAAAAGAGAGAGGGCGAAACTCCTGAAGAGAAGGCTGCGCGCAAAGCCAGAAAGCGCGCGCGCAAGCGAGAGGCGAGGGCGCGGGGCGAACGGGCAAAGGCGGGGCCGGGCAACCCGGCTGGCCGAAAACCGACCCGCATACAGAGCGCTGAAGCGCTGCTTGAGAGGAAAGAAGGCCGCGTCACTTTCACGGGCGGGGTCGCCGTCACTCAAGCCCCCAACTCCATGCGCTCTGATCGTATGGTCGGTTATCTGGATCAGTCCAGCAGGATCGAGCGCATAGAAGCGCGCGGCGGCTCGCACCTCAAACAGGGCGACAGCGCCGAGATCAAGGCTTCAGACATGGACTTTTTCTTCGGAGAAGAGAGCGAGCTTGTCCGCGCGCTTGCGACCGGCGACGCTTACACTCGCACGCTCGGCGCCGAGCCCGTCAGAGAGGCGAAGGCCCGCATCATCGAAGCATTCTTTGTCGATGGCCCGCAGGGCCATACCGTAGAGAGGATCAGGGCCGAAGGCGACGCAGCGATCCGCGTAAGCGCGCCCGAGCCCGCAAACGAGGCAGACAATCCGGCTGCTCGCGAGCTTACAGCCTCGACCGTTTCATTGCAGTTTTACGAAGACGGGCGAAATATTCGATATGCTGAGGCCGAGAGCAATGCGGTCATGCAGGTCGTCCCGGTTCGAGCCGGGCCGCGCGCAGACAAAAAGACGATACGAGCGCCCCGTATGAGCGCCGATTTTTATGAGCAGGGCAATCGCGTGAAATCCTTTAACGCGACGGGCGGCGTGAAGGTTGAGATAGAGCCCACAGTGGCCGGGGCGGCGCCTCCTCGCGTGACGACGAGCACGGCGCTAACGGCGAGCTTTTCGGCCAACTCTCAGGATATAGAGCGAATCACACAGGAAGGCGATTTCAAGTACAACGAAGGCGACCGGAACGGGGTCGCCGAGCGGGCCTCCTATGACGGGACGAATGAAGTGCTCAGCCTTCGCGGGAAGCGGCCCATGGTATGGGATGCGAAAGCACGCACCCAGGCCGACGAGATCGATTACGACCGAAGGAGCGAACAGACGCACGCCCGTGGCGACGTTCGCACTACTTACTACAGCCGCGAGAGCGCGGGAGATTCCACCCCGTTCAAGAACTCTCGCTCGCCGGTCTTCCTCACAGCCGAGCGCGCCGAGGCAAGCAGCCGGGAGGGCGTGGCGATCTACATCGGCAACGCTCGCGGGTGGCAGGACGATAATTTCGTCAAAGGGGATCGAATAGAGCTTTATGAGAAAGAGAGGCGCATGGTTGCGACAGGAAACGTCGAGAGCGCGCTCTACAGCGTAAAGCGAGAGGTCGAAGAAGGAAAGCGCGAAATCGTTCCGGGGTTTGCAACCGCCGACCGCATGACATACTCGGACGCGGACCGTATAGTCCATTATGACGGACAGGTGAAGGCGCGACAGGGGGCGGACCGCATAGAAGCGTCGAGCGTGGATGTATATTTGAAGAAAGAGACCAGCGAAGTCGACCGGCTGCTTGCGGAAGGGAGCGTGCTGTTGACACAGCCGGGCAGGCGCGCGGCAGGCGATCACCTCGATTACACTGCCGAAGACGGGCGCGCCGTATTAACAGGCAGGAGTGCGCGAGTCGATGACGCTGAAAAGGGCAGCACCATGGGCGCTAAATTGACTTTCTATAGTCACGATGATAAGATCACGGTCGAAAACCAGCAAGGCACAGGGCGTGTTCGATCAACTCATCGCTTGACAAAAAAAGAGTGAGGGCGCGGCGCACGCGCAGAAATAAGGTAGAGACCGTGTCGGTGATCGAATCTACACCTGAAAGTGTCAAACACCAGCCACCTGAAATCAGCGCGACAATCCCCGGCCAAGATGCGAGCGTGCTAAGCTGTGAGGGGCTGAAGAAGGCTTATCGCAAGCGCACGGTCGTCGACGACATATCGCTACAGATACGCCAGGGGGAGATCGTGGGGCTGCTGGGGCCGAACGGCGCGGGCAAGACCACTATCTTTTACATGATAGTCGGGCTGGAGCGCCCCGACAGCGGCAGGATACTGCTCGACGCGAAGGATATTGCGCGGCTTCCGATGTACCTCCGCGCACGAAATGGTATAAGCTATCTCCCGCAGGAGGCCTCGGTCTTTCGCAAGCTGACGGTTGAAGAGAACATAATGCTGGTGCTTCAAACTCTGCCGCTGAGCCGCCGCGAGCAAGAGCACCGCCTTGAGGTGCTGCTCGATGAGCTCGACATAGACTATGTCAGGCACACAAAGGCGTATCAGCTATCGGGCGGCGAGCGCCGCCGGACGGAGATAGCCCGGTGCCTTGTGATCGAGCCGAGATTCATTTTGCTCGACGAGCCGTTCGCGGGTATTGACCCGATCGCGGTGATTGATATACAACGCATCTTGCAAAGGCTGCGCGAACGGAGCATAGGAGTGTTGATCACCGATCACAACGTACGAGAAACTCTGGCGATTACAGACAGAGCGTATATAATAAATGAGGGCAAGATATTCCGCGCAGGGACGCCTGAAGAGTTGACGCGGGACGAAGAAGTTAAACGGGTATATTTGGGGGAGAATTTCCGTATGTAAGGGTTCAGGTGCTTATGCTGAATCCTTATTCCTGGTCAAGCTATGTCGGTCAAGCCACATCTAACAACAAGTCTTTCACAGCGGTTGGTTCTTACGCCGCAGATGCGGCAGCGGATTGAGCTGTTGGCAATGACCAAGCTCGAACTGGCTGACATGGTCACAACCGAGCTTGCCGCCAATCCGGTGCTCGAAGAGGCAGCGCCCGGAGATGGTCCCGAGGCCGGGCTTCAGGATGATATCGCCGCCATCGACGCCACCACTGCCGATTACGCTGCGCCCGAATCTCAGCCGACATCGTCCGAGTCAACCGCCGAAGCCGCGCCGCAGGAGGAGACATTGAG
>DASTET010001087.1:0-2989 GCA_035709445.1 Blastocatellia bacterium
GGCGGCATCATCGCGCGGCGCGAGTTCGGAGCGTCGGCCCCGCTCAAAGACCTCCTCAAGCATTTCGGGTTCACCGCCGAGCGCGTGGTCGAAGAAGCGCGCGCCTCTATAGAGAGGGTCGCCGCTTTGCGCGGGCAGTAAAAACCACAGAGGACACAGAGGAAAAGAGAGATCGTCCTCTGTGATCCTCTGTGTCCTCTGTGGTTAATCCTATCGGCTCGCAAAATTCATTTAGAGAATCCAGCCATTAACGGAGGGTGTATATAATGAGCGAAAATCCACTGATTGAACTACAAAAACTCGGTCAAAGCATCTGGTACGATAACGTCCGCCGCGCGCTCATCGATAACGGCGACCTCGCGCGCAAGGTCAGCGAAGACGATCTTCGCGGCGTCACCTCTAACCCGGCCATCTTCGAGAAGGCGATAGTCGGCTCCACCGATTATGACGCTTCGATGCGAGAGCTGATCGCCGCCGGGAAGAGCGTACAGGAAATATACGAAGCGCTCGTAATAGACGACATTCAGCGAGTCGCCGATCTGCTCCGTCCCGTCTATGATAAGACCAACCGCATAGACGGCTACGTCAGCCTCGAAGTCTCTCCCCTTCTCGCGCACGACACGGAAAATTCCATAGCCGAAGCCCGAAAGCTCTGGGCTGCGCTCGACCGCCCGAACGTGATGATAAAGATCCCGGCCACCCCGGCAGGCATTCCCGCGATTCAGACCCTTATAGCCGACGGTATAAATATCAACGTCACTCTGATCTTCTCGCAGGAGACATACGATCAGGTCGCCGAAGCCTATATCAGCGGGCTTGAACAGCGCCACGCCGCAGGCCATCCCATAGACCATATAGCTTCGGTCGCAAGCGTCTTCGTCAGCCGCGTAGATACCTCCATCGATAACCAGCTCGAATTTCGCATACGCCGCTCTAGCGACGAAGACGAAAAAGCGATGCTTACCGGTCTTCTCGGCAAGGCCGCCATCGCCAACATCAAGCTGCTCTATCAGCGATTCAAAGAGACCTTCGGGAGCGACAGGTTTGCAAAACTCAAAGCGGCGGGCGCGCAGGCGCAGCGGCCCCTCTGGGCGAGCACCGGGACCAAGAACCCCAGTTATAAAGACACCTACTATGTCGAAGAGATCATAGGCCCCGAAACGGTAAACACCGTGCCCCCGGCGACGTTTACCGCCTTCCGCGATCACGGGCTGGTGCGGCTCAGCCTCGAAGAAGATATCGAAGGCGCAAGACAGATAATCGCAAAGCTCTCCGAGCTTGGGATAGACCTCAAACAGGTCACGCAAGCATTACAGGATGAAGGCGTCGCGCAGTTTATGTCCTCGTTCGACACCATGACCGGCAGCATCACCTCGAAGCAGGCCGCCATCACAAGCGGCGTGCTCGAACGCACTACGGCCTCGCTCGGCTCGTACGCCGACGATGTGAAGGCCGCGCTCAAACGCGCCGAGAGCGAGTCGTGGATTCGCCGGATATGGCGCAAGGACGCGAGCCTCTGGAAATCGGAAGAAGAGCACCAGAAGATCATCCGCAACGCGCTCGGCTGGGTCACCGTAGTCGATCAGCTGCAAGACGCGGCGGACGAGCTCGCGGCCTTCAGCCAGCGGATCCGAGACGACGGGTTTACCCACGTCTGCCTGTTAGGCATGGGCGGGAGCAGCCTCTGCCCCGAAGTATTTCGCCGCACGTTCGGCAAACGCGAAGGCTACCCTGAGCTGCACGTGCTCGACAGCACCGACCCGGCGACGGTCCTCGCCTTCGAGCGAAAGGTAGACCTGCCGCACACGCTCTTTATCGTGTCGAGCAAGTCGGGGACGACGACCGAGCCGCTCGTCTTTTACAAGTATTTCTTCAACCGCTGCCGCGAGATCAAAGGCGACCGCGCGGGCGAAAACTTCGTAGCCATCACAGACCCCGGCACATTGATGGAGACCATGGCGCGCGGCGACAGCTTCCGGCGCATCTTCCTCAACCCGGCAGACATCGGGGGCCGGTATTCGGCGCTATCGTATTTCGGGATGGTCCCGGCGGCGCTTCAGGGGTTCGACTTCAAGACGCTGCTCGACCGCGCCGACCGCGCCCTGCACGCTTCGATGCACTACGTCCCGGCGGAAGATAACCCTGCCGCCCGGCTCGGCGCGGTGCTCGGCACGATGGCAAACGCGGGCCGCGACAAGCTGACGCTCTCGACTTCGAGCGACATCGCTTCGCTCGGCCTGTGGATAGAGCAATTGATC
Source organism: Blastocatellia bacterium (assembly GCA_035709445.1). Classification (GTDB taxonomy): domain Bacteria; phylum Acidobacteriota; class Blastocatellia; order UBA7656; family UBA7656; genus DASTET01. The sequence goes on from DASTET010001087.1 coordinate 2,259, forward strand.
GCCGAAAGCACCGGGAAAGACGGCAAGGGCATAGTGCCCGTGGCTGGCGAGCCGCTCGGCGCTCCCGGAGTCTATGGCAACGACCGGCTCTTCGTTCATATAAGCGTCGGCCCCGCAGATTCTGACACCGAAGCGAAGCTTCGGGCGCTCGAAGCGGCGGGACACCCTGTAGTGCGAAGAGTGCTTCACGACACGCTCGACCTCGGCGAAGAGTTCTACCTGTGGGAGCTTGCCACGGCGGTCGCAGGGGCCATCATCGGGATCAACGCCTTCGACCAGCCGAACGTGCAGGAGAGCAAGGACAACACGAAGCGGCTGCTCGAAAAGTACAAAAAGAACGGCTCGTTCGCCGAGCAGGCGGTCGGGGCCGAAGGCAGCGGGCTCCGGGCGATGGCCGCTTCCGCGACGATAAGCGAGCTTGGCTCGGGCCACTCGCTCGATGCTTTTATCAAGTCCCATCTTGCGCGCGCAGGCGAAGGCGATTACGTCGCAATCTGCCAGTACATACAGGAGACGCCGGAGCACGAAGAGCTGATTCAGGCCATTCGCACGCACCTGAGAGATTCGCTGCAGGTCGCAACGACCACGGGGTACGGCCCGCGCTTCCTGCACTCGACGGGACAGCTTCACAAGGGCGGGTCGGCGAGCGGAGTGTTCCTCCAGATCACAGCCGACGATGCGGAAGACGCGGCGATAGCGACCGAGCCTTACACGTTCAGCGTGCTCAAGCA
>DASTET010001088.1:0-2011 GCA_035709445.1 Blastocatellia bacterium
ACGGGCGGCGCGAGGCATATTGTTTTGTGCGGCAGCCAGAAGCGCAGAAGCCGTTAGCGGGTAGGCAACAGCAGACTGATACGTTTTCAGCCATGTCCATCTGAACAGAAGACGAACCCGCCGTCTTTGCAACTCGAGGGCCTCCACGTAAAATGCGCGCGCCGCGGCAGGTTTTCCCTGCGCTTGAGCCGTTCGTCCGAGATGATAAAGAGCATGGAACACGGCTGGTTTGATGTCCGCTTCACGGCTGATTTTCAATCCCTTTTCGAATCGTTCTGTGGCCAGAGTGTAATCGCCTTGCGCCCAGGCAACTTTGCCCAGGCCCTCCAGCGCGTAGATCCGAGCGACTTCGAGTTGTGCTTCCCGGCTGAAGGCCAGTTCATCCTGATACCATTGAGCCGCCCCGGCCTCATCGCCCTCCGCCAAAGCGATATCTCCGAGCGTATGCAAACTGCTGGCAATCAGCCAGTGATTGCCTATGACTCGGAACATGGGCAAACTTTCTCCGATCAGTTGCGCCGCGCGGGCATAATCGCCCTGAAACCAGGCAATGATCCCCAGGCTATATACATTGAGCGCGATGAGAAATTTATACCCCAGATTCTGAGCGAGTGACAGGGCCGCCTCATAGATTTGTGCAGCCCGTTCGTAATCCCCGCGCCAGAAAAATATGTCCCCGAGGCCGATCAGCGACAGGCTAACAGCCCCGCTGTTTCTCACAGCACGGAAGCCGGCTAACCCCTCTTCGTACAGCCTGATCGCCTTCTCATAATCGCCCTGAGAAAGAACCAGGTCGCCGAGGATGGTAAGCGCGACGGCGGCGCCGTCCTGGTCGCCGATTTCCCTTCTCAAAGCCAGTTGTTCTTCAGTAAACAATATTGCCGGCGAATAATCATCGTCCTTCTGCGCTAAACTCGCTACCTGGCCTGACAATAGCATAAGGCATTCGGCAATGCCAAACTTGTCTCCTAACTCACGAAATAATGCCAGGCTTTGCTCCACCAGACTCCCCGCCCGGCTCTCTCCGGCCGGCAGCGATGCCCCCAATCTAAGCAGTGCGTACGCCATCCCTCGCTTCCCGGTGGGACCAAGTTCCCCAAAGAGCGCCAGGCTTTCCTCCAGGCGTACCGGCGCCCTCGCATACTCGTGGTTCATCACCATCAGGGAACCGCTGGCATTGAGCGCCTTGCCGCGGATCATGGCGCGGCTTGGCGACATGGGCTGATCATTTCGATCTATCGCTTCGATGGACAGGGCGCGTTCCAGCCACTCAATTCCTTCATTCTTGTGGCCGCGGATGTGCCAGAACCACAATAAAGCGCTCGCCAGGCGCAATTCTGCTTCGATATTACCCTCAAGAGCCCATTCCAGGGCAGAACGGATGTTGTCATGCTCGGCCTCCAGCCGATCCAGCCACATGACCATGTCGGGGGCGCGCAAGTTCGGTTCGGCCCGCTCGGCCAGATCAACGTAGTAGCCAAGATGCCGCCGGCGTAGCGCCTCTCCCTCGCCCGACTGCCAGGATTTTTCACGCGCGTACTGGCGAATCGTCTCGAGCATATCGTAACGGGTCTCCAGTCCCTGCCCGCGCTCGGCGATGACCAGGGATTTGTTTACCAGCTGCGTAAGTAGATCAAGGATGTCTTCAGGCGGTAAGTTATACGTGATAGGTGATCTACCATTTTCCACATCGCACTCGCCGCCTGCCACCTGCTCGGCCGCTTCCAGCGTCCAGCCGCCCGCGAAGACGGAGAGCCGCCGGAATAACACGCGCTCGCTTTCCGAAAGGGTATCGTGACTCCAGTCGATGAGGGCCTGCAGCGTATGGTGGCGGGGCAGGGCTGTGCGCGCCCCGCCCGTGAGCAGGCGGAAACGATCGTCGAGACGGGCCGCGATCTCTTCGAGGCTTAACAACCTGACCCGCGCCGCCGCCAGTTCGATGGCAAGCGGGATGCCATCAAGATGCTGGCAAATTTGCACGATGGCAGGCGCGTTGCCGCGCGTGATCGAA
>DASTET010001089.1:0-6971 GCA_035709445.1 Blastocatellia bacterium
GTGCAATCGGGACCGGCAATAAGCCCCGTCGTGGGGTCAACAACGACTTTTGACAACCCGGCTGGCTGGACGAAACCATCTCCCCCAAGCTCAGGTCGTATCTCAAGCGCCTCCCTTACAAAATCGGCCCACATCGGAAGCGCGCTGTCGGCAGCCTGTACCCTCATATCTTTGTTATCATCGAAACCGACCCACGCGACGCATACGAGGTTTGGCGTGTACCCGGCAAACCAACCGTCATTCGATGTCCCTGTCTTCCCTGCAATAGCTCCTCGCAGCCCCATCCGGCGCAAGCTCGCCGCCGTCCCCGAATCCACTACTGACTCCATAAGCGTCGTCATAAGATGCGCTATCTGAGGCGAGAACACCCTTACGGCCATTGCCCGCACCGGGGTTTCTCCCATCGTCTGATCCGGCGATACCGTCTTTCGAATCGGAATCGGCCGCAGGGCCATTCCGAAATTCGCAAAGGCGGTGTAAGCTCCTGCGAGCTGGAGCGGAGTTACCTCGCTTGTCCCAAGAGCGAGCGACGGATATGCGTGAGGATTGCCAAGACCGGCATCCTCAGCAAGGCTTGCGATGGAACCAAGACCTGTTTTCAAAGCCAGCTCAACGGCAGGGACATTGAGCGAACGGACAAGCGCCTCTCTGGCCGTAACATCGCGATTTGAATATCCGCCATGAAAATTTGATGGCTCGTAGGTCCGATTACGTCCGTATTTGAATACCTGCGGCCTGTCAGAGAGCAACGTAGAGGGGGTCACCCTCCGCGTCGAAAAGGCGGCGGCATAGACGAAAGGCTTGAAAGTAGAGCCCGGCTGTCGCATCGCATCGGTGGCGCGGTTGAGTTGCGACTCCTCGTAATCCCTTCCACCCACCATCGCAAGCACCTCGCCGGTGTGCGCATCGAGCGCGACGAGCGCAGCCTGCACTTTTGGCCGCCCCTCGCCCTTCCTTACTGACCGCGCGTACAGCTTATCGAGTCTGGCGGTATGCTTTCTGACTGCTTCATAGGCGGCTCGCTGAAGACGGGGGTCCATTGTAGTATAGAGCCTCTGCCTTGACGAGAAGCCGCGCTCTTCCGTAAACCTCTGTGCATAGTCGACAAAATAGCTCTCACCATACTGATCCGTGGACTTCTTCTTCTGTAGCTTCAACTCTTCAAGTTTCGCCGCTTCCGCCTCTTCGCGTGTTATAGCTTCAGTTTCAACCATAGCATTAAGCACAAGATTACGGCGTTCAACAGCAAGCTGCGTATCCTGGCCTAGACTGTAACGATTTGGCGCGTGTACGAGCCCTGCGAGATACGCCGATTCGGAGAGAGTGAGATCAGAAATTGGCTTGTTAAAGTATGATTGTGACGCTTCGGCAAACCCGTGTATTGCGAACCCTCCGGCTTGACCTAGATATACATCGTTACAATAGTGTGTGAATATTTCTTCTTTTGAAAGTCGCGATTCGAGTATGATCGCCATCGCAGCTTCTTTTAGCTTACGGGAGAAGGTACGATCTGCGGTCAGGAACGAGTTTTTTACAAGCTGCTGAGTAAGGGTCGAGCCGCCCTGTACTATTTCGCCCTCGTTCACATCTTTGTAGAGGGCGCGGAGTATTCCTCTCCAATCGATTCCGTTGTGCGAGAAGAAGCGACGGTCCTCCACGGCCAGCAAGGCGTTTTTAAGGTTAAGAGGAATATCAGAGAAACTCACTACGGTCTTCTTCCTGCGGTCTCCTCCTCGGACCGAGGCGAGCAGCCCGCCTTCGATAGAGGCGGTCTCTAGCTCGACTCTGGTTCTCAGATCGTGAATCGACTTGATTCGACCCTTCCCATCCAATACGAGCTTGATTGGAAGCGTCCCGGGCTCGGCGGCCTCGCTTTCAGGCCATATGTTTATGGAATTTCCTTCGATAAGGAATGAACGGTCGGAGGCGCTACCCGTCGAGGCGGCAGCAGGCTGATACCCGGCCGCGAGCAGGTGGCTCGAAATCTCCTCAAGCTCGAACCGGTCGCCCCGTTTTACCTGTATCGGGGACGCGTATAGCCCCATAGATCCGTCTATGAACTGCTCATTTCTTAGTCTTGTGTCTATTTCCTTTGAAAGCGCAAGGTAATAATTGAATAGAACGGCAAAGGTCGTTATGAGAATCAGCCCAATAAGGAGAAGCGATATTGGGTGAAGAAGAAAGCCTGTGGTCTTCTTTATCCACTCCGGCGTCCTCTCCCAGGTCTCGCTTCCGGTCTGTCTCAGACGCTCAACCGCGCCTGACCAGTTGTCTGATAAGTGGTCTAAAAAACTGCCCTGAGCGGCCCCTCGGGTCGCGGTCCTCAACGTCGCGTGGTTATGAAATATGATCTTTCTTTCGGCTTCCATATAATGCCCCCGTCTCATATTGAGCAAGATGGATGCCAGCCAGAGTGCGAGTATAATGCCCGATTTATAAGGCGTTCTCGTTTTGAGGCGCGGTCATGTGGATTCAATCAGTACGGTCGAATTGTACGAGTATTCAAATCCAGTTCTCTTCTTTATAAACTGGTCTTCCGTCAGACCCTGCTCGGTGATAGAATCACAGCCCATCCAGCCGGTAACTGTTTGCAGTCTATCCGGAACTCGGAGTTTTCGATGGAATCTGAAGGTAAGCCGCATTCAGGATCAGACCTGGAGACGCTGCGCACAAGGGACTTGAATCTCGGAAACCTCCTGAACAGTCGATACCTGATCGAGAAAGAGATCGGACGGGGCGGGAACGGTGTGGTCTATCTTGCTCGCGACCAGCAGTTGCTCGCAAAGCCCGTCGTTGTAAAGGTCCTCAGAAGCGATCTTCTCGACCCTGACCAGTACGGCTGGATTCAGATGAAATTCCGCCAGGAGATAGAAGCCCTCGCCCGCATAGACCATCCCGGCGTGGTCGGAGTCCTGGACGCAGGCGAGACCACTGACGGAAGGCCCTTTCTCGTAATGCAATTCGTCGAAGGGTTCGATCTCCGCTCGATAATGAGCGTTCAGGGAATGGAGTTCGCCCGCGCAGCCCGGATCATACGACAGATAGGACACGCGCTCAGCGCGGCCCACGAGCGAGGCATATACCACCGTGATCTGAAACCCGAAAACATAATGTTGCAGAGCGTGGGCGACGGCGAAGAATATGTAAAACTGATCGACTTCGGCATTGCCACTGTTCAGGATTCAAAAGTCGGTCTCACAAAGCATACTACGAGAGTTGCAGGCACGTTCGCATACATGGCCCCGGAACAGCTTGAGGGCGCGCCCGAGGCGGCAAGCGATATCTTTGCATTGGGAGTGATCGCCTATGAGATGCTGACCGGGCAGCTCCCCTTTAGCGCGAAGTCTGCGGTCGAGCTGTATGGTCTGCAACGCCGCGCATCGATAGAAGACCCGTGCGTATTGCGGCACACGCTGCCGGAATCGGCCAGAACGGTACTTTTAAAGGCGCTCTCTTTTATCCCGTCCAACCGCTATTCGAAGGCGCGTGATCTCGGCGAGGCGCTTGCCCTTTCATTGACGGGAGAGGCTGATCTCGCTTCAAGGTCGTCGCTGCTCGATACGGTGTCGATAGACATCCAGACGACCGGCTCCGAACCGACAGAGGTGCTCACGTCGAACACATCGGTGAGCCCGGCCTTCGCGGCCACTGCAAGATGGGTGGCCCTGCTCTACAAACGAAATGCCTCGCCCGATGATTATGTTCTGAGCTTGCTTGAAAGTCAGCTTATAGGCCAGGGGCACAGGGTCTTCGTCGACCGACATCTGTCTATAGGCATTGAGTGGGCGAGGGAGATCGAAAGACAGGTCCGAACCGCAGATGCCGTCATCCCCCTGCTTTCGGCCTCCTCTATCACAAGCGAGATGCTCGCTTATGAGATACAGATCGCTCACGATGCGGCCCAGAAACAGAATGGCAAGCCGCGCATACTCCCCATTCGTATAGCGTACGAAGGCGCGCTTCCGGGGGAGCTTTCATCTATGCTCGACCCGATCCAATATGCGATGTGGAGAGGCCCTGAGGACGACGCGCGGCTGCTAAACGATGTGCAAGCCTCTATCGCGGTCTCGATGTCGGTCGAGCCGACTATCGCGCCGCGCAAGATAGAGGCCGTAGGAGACGCGGTCCCGCTCGGTTCCGATTTCTACGTCATCCGCCAGACGGACGACGATCTGCACAACGCCATACAGAGACGCGATAGCATAGTCTTGATAAAAGGGGCCCGGCAGATGGGTAAGACATCGCTGCTCGCCCGCGGCCTACAGCAGGCGCGCAAGATGGGGGCCAGGGTGGTGCTTACCGATTTTCAGAAGCTCAACGCATCACATCTCGAATCGGTCGAGACGCTCCTGATGACGCTTGCGGAGTTCATCGCAGACCAGCTCGATCTCGAAGTCTACCCGGACGAGGTCTGGAACCCGCGCCGTGGGCCGAGCATCAACTTCGAGAGATACCTGCGCCGCGAGGTGATAGGCAAGACCGATTGCCCGCTCGTCTGGGGGATGGATGAGGTCGACAGGCTGTTCTCCTGCGATTATGCGAGCGAGATATTCGGACTCTTCCGCTCCTGGCACAATGAAAGGTCGCTCGATCCTACAGGCCCGTGGCAGATGCTAACCCTGGCTATCGCATACGCGACCGAAGCGCACCTGTTTATAACCGATGTGAACCAGTCGCCGTTCAACGTCGGTACAAGGCTCGCGCTCGAAGATTTCTCGCTCGACCTCGTGGCCGAGCTTAATCGCCGGTACGGATCTCCGCTGAGGTCTCCGGCAGAGGTGGCCCGCTTCTTCGAAATGACCGGGGGCCAGCCTTATCTGGTCAGACGCGGTCTGAACGACCTTGCGAGCAGGGGCATGATCCTCGCGGCCTTTGAAGAGGCTACGGACCGGGACGAAGGGCCTTTCGGAGACCACCTTCGTCGCATCCTTGTGCTTTTGGCGCAGGACGAATTCCTGTGCGATACGGTGCGGGGAGTTCTGGAGGGCAGCCCATGCCCTACCATGGAGAGTTTTTATCGACTGCGCAGCGCGGGCATTCTTGCGGGCGATTCTGCACGCGATGCCAGGCTGCGTTGTCGGCTGTACACCACCTATCTCAGACGTCACCTGCTGTAGGTCGGCAGCAGGGACTAGAACCGCAGAATAACACGGATGAACTCAGGTTCTCCCATTCATAAATCCGTCTTCATCTGTGCTCTCATGCGGGTGACACTCTCTCAATTGACGAGGTCTCACTATGACGGCTTTCGGGGTTCGACAGGACTTTTATGTAATCGGCGGCACGTTACAAAGGGACGCTCCGAGCTATGTGCAGCGACGGGCCGACCTTGAGTTGTTCGAGAGGCTTAACGAGGGCAGGTTTTGTTATGTGCTGACCTCGCGGCAGATCGGAAAATCCTCGCTTATGGTGAGGGCCGCAGTCAAGCTTCGCGACGAAGGCGCGGCGGTCGCCGTCCTCGACCTGACCGCGCTCGGGCTGAACCTCTCGGCAGAACAGTGGTACGACGGGCTATTGGGGCGCGTCGGGCAGCAGCTTGGTCTCGAAGACTACCTGGAAGATTTCTGGCTGGAGAATGAGCGGGTCGGCCCGCTGCAAAGATGGATGCGCGCGATACGCGAGGTAGTGCTTGAAAGAATAAAAGGCAGGGTCGTCATCTTCATCGATGAGATCGATGCGGTAAGGAGCCTTCCCTTTTCGACCGACGAGTTCTTTGCTGCGATACGCGAGTTCTATAACCGCAGGAGCGAGGACCGAGAGCTTAACCGGCTAGCCTTCTGTCTTCTTGGCGTCGCAAGCCCTTCCGACCTTATAAGGGATACGCGAACTACCCCGTTCAATATCGGCCATCGGATAGAGCTTGACGATTTCTCAGAGCCGGAGACCATGGCGCTTATAAAGGGGCTTGGGCGCGACGACGCGCTCGCCCGCTCGCTGCTCAGACGCGTATTCTACTGGACGGACGGACATCCATATCTCACGCAGCGGCTTTGCCGCGCCGTTGCCGAAGACAGCTCTGTGACCGATCAGCGAGGCGTCGACCGGCATTGCGAGACTCTCTTCCTGTCGCCGAGGGCCAGAGAGCGAGACGATAACCTGCTCTTTGTCCGCGAAAGGATACTGAGAAACGATGAAGACCTCGCCGGGCTCCTCGATATCTATTCACAGGTGAGGAAGCGAAAACGCGTCGCGGATGATGATACGAACCCGCTCGTAACAGTCCTTCGTCTTTCAGGAATAGTAAAGGCGAAAGCCGGGCGTTTGACCGTGCGGAACAGAATATACGAGCGGGTGTTTGATACCGGGTGGGTGGCGGCAAACATGCCGGATGCCGAGGTGAGACGCCAGCGCGCGGCCTACAGACGCGGCGTCGCGCGAACGATGGCGGCGGCGGCTGTCATCATCGCGATAATATCCTCGCTCGCCTTCGGGTTCTTCACCCAGCGCAACATCGCCATACAATCAAGGGAGGAAGCAGAAAAACAGCGAAGACTGCTGATGGTCGCTCTCGCGGACGCGGAGAATCAACGTGCTCTCGCAGTCAAACAACAGGCTATAGCAGAAGATCAAAGAGTGGAGGCCGATCGTCAGCGGATTCAGGCCCAGGAGCAGCGAGAGATCGCCGAACAGCAAAAGGGGATTGCCGAAAAGCGACGGGCCGAATCCGAATCCCATCGCAGGATGGCTGAAAGAGAGAAGGAGCTAAAGAACCGGCTGGCATACTCGGCGTATATTAACCTGGCCAATCAGGCATTGGAGAACTTCAATTCTATATCGGGCAGAAGATATCTTGAGAGTCTGATACCGGAGCCTGGCTCGCAGGACCTGCGCTGTTTTGAGTGGTACTACTACTGGCAACTCTCCAGCAGCGAGAATAAGACACTTCCTCACAAATACCCTGTCCTTTCCGTCGCGGCTACGCCCAACGGGAAGAGCATCGCCACAGGAGATTTTAGCGGGGTCCTTCGATT
>DASTET010001090.1:0-4809 GCA_035709445.1 Blastocatellia bacterium
TCGATAGAGAGGCCGCGACGTCCAAGCCCCGGTTTTAATCTAACCCAGGTTCGCGTCCCGTCGCTCGAACGGTATATCTGACCATCGCTTGTGCCGAGATAGAAGACTTCTGAATTGTCGGGCGCAACTATAAGCGAGCGGACATCGCCCCCCCATGGCCCGGTTATCTCCCAGCGACGTACCTCCCCGTTCGCATTTGCGTTCGATAAAACGTCACGATAACCGTCGTCCGCATCGGCTGTCTTTATCGTGATAAGGGAAACTGCTACAAGGGCGAGCGTGAAGATGGAAATATATCGATGAGGTCTCATCACTTCGCTTCATCTCCTGGTCTGGTTATTGATGACTAGGAACCGGAGGCTTTCCGAACCCCTTGAAATCTGACCGTCGCAAAGAATATACAATAGCTCCGCGACGGAAGCCAGCCTCGGATCGACGCGGGTGTGTCGACCCGAGGCCAGGCTTCGCAGTCTTAGTCGATGACCCAGGTATCGCCGCTGTGGAGGAGTTTTTCCAGATCGCCCGTCCCCATCTTTTCTATAGCCGCGTCGATCTGCTCTTCGAGCAAATCCTCATATGTCGGTTTCGACACGTCGCGAAAGACGCCGACCGGCACCGGGTAATAAGGGTACTCCATCCGCGCAAGCATGTATGCGAGATAAGAGTCGGGGGCTTTTTCGTTGTGCGTTATCAGGTCGTCTTCGCTTATCCCGTCCCCGAGCTCTACGACCTCAAGGTGCATGTCCGACCGCATGCGTATGCCGCGATTGCGCTCCTTGCCGAAGATGAGCGGCTTTGCGTGCTCAAGCTCTATCATGCGGTCATCCTTCACGCTCCGCTCGGTGAACATATCGAACGCGCCGTCATTGAAGATGTTGCAGTTCTGATAGACCTCGATAAAGGAGACGCCTTTATGATGCATCGCGCGTTCGATCACCATCTGAAGGTGCTGCGTGTGAGTATCGACGGAACGTGCGACGAAGGTGGCCTCGGCGGCCAGCGCGACCGATAGCGGGTTGAGCGGGTAATCGATCACGCCGAAGGGCGTCGATTTGGTCTTCTTCCCGAACTCGGATGTCGGCGAGTACTGTCCCTTGGTCAGCCCGTATATCCGGTTGTTGAAGAGAATGATGTTGATGTCGAGATTGCGGCGGATGGCGTGGATCAGGTGGTTGCCGCCTATCGACAGCGCGTCGCCGTCGCCGGTGATGACCCATACCGACAGCCCAGGGTTCGACGCCTTTATGCCCGTCGCGACCGCAGGCGCGCGGCCATGTATGCTGTGAAAGCCGTAGGTGTTCATGTAGTAAGGGAAGCGGCTCGAACAGCCTATGCCGGAGACGAAGACCGTGTTCTCTCGCTTGATGCCAAGCTCCGGCATCACCTTCTGCACCTGCGCCAGTATCGCGTAGTCGCCGCATCCCGGGCACCATCGGACCTCCTGGTCCGACACGAAATCTTTTCTTGTAAGCTTGACGGGAGGCGTTTGAGAGCCGCCCCCGTTTGTCGTTGTATCAGTGCTCATAAACCTTTCCTCGATCTCAATCTCAAATCTGAAATTTGAGATTTCAAATTAATCTTCGTACAGCTCCTCTATCTTCTGAGTAAGCTCGCTGATCTTGAACGGCTTGCCCTTGACCTTCGGGAACGAGACCGCAGGCACAAGGTAGCGCGCGCGAAGAAGCAGCGCTAACTGTCCCATATTCAGCTCGGGCACGAGCACGCGGTCGAATCGTCCAAGGATGTCTCCGAGGTTTTTCGGGAACGGGTTCAGGTGGCGAAGGTGAGCGCTCGAAACGCTCTTGCCCTGCTTCTGCATCTGTTCGACAGCCGAAGTGATCGCGCCGTAGGTCGAGCCCCATCCGATAACAAGCAGCCGGCCCTGCTGCTCGCCGAAGACTTCGAGGTCGGGTATGTCGTTGGCTATCAGATTGATCTTCTCCTGGCGCGTCCACACCATATGCATGTGGTTTTCGGGGTCGTAAGAGACGTTGCCGGTTATGTCCTGTTTCTCTATTCCTCCGATCCGGTGCTCAAGTCCGGGCGTGCCGGGGATGGCCCAGGGGCGCGAAAGCGTCTGTGGGTCGCGCAGGTAAGGAGCGAAGCCCTCCTTCTCGGTGCGGAAAGCGACCTCGAACCTCGGCATCTCTTCCATAGAGGGCAGCCTCCACGGCTCCGCGCCGTTGCCGAGATAGCCGTCCGACAGATATATGACCGGGACCATGTGCTTTGTCGCTATTCGGAAAGACTCTATCGCCATGTGGAAGCAGTCGCCCGGCGTGGCCGGGGCGACTATCGCAACGGGACACTCGCCGTTTCGCCCGAACATCGATTGAAGCAGGTCGGCCTGCTCGGTCTTTGTCGGAAGCCCCGTCGAAGGCCCGCCGCGCTGCACATCGATTACGACGAGCGGAAGCTCGGTCATAACGGCAAGACCGATGGCTTCTGATTTGAGCGCAAGCCCCGGCCCGCTCGTCCCCGTAAGGCCCAGGTTCCCGGCGAAGGCGGCCCCTACGGCGGCGCAGACCGCGGCTATCTCGTCTTCGGCCTGAAATGTCTTCACGCCGAAATTCTTTCGCGCCGAAAGCTCGTGCAGTATGTCGGAAGCGGGCGTGATCGGGTAGCTCGCATAAAAGAGCGGACGACCGGCAAGCACGGAAGCCGCGACAAAGCCGAGCGCGGTCGCTTCGTTGCCTGTGATCTTTCGGTACTTGCCCGGAGCGATTGCGGCCCGCTTCACACGGTAGTGAGTTGTGAATATCTCCGCCGCCTCGGCATAGGCGAAACCGGCTTTGAGCGCCGTCAGGTTGGCCTTGGCCACTTCGGGCATTCGCTTGGCGAACCGCGCCTCGATCCATTTTATCGTAGGCTCGATCGGGCGATCATAAAGCCAGTACATAAGCCCGAGCGCCCAGAAGTTCTTGCACCGGTCTATCTCTTTCGGAGGCAGATTGACTTCGCCGCGAAGCGCCGCGCGGTTTGCCGTAGTAATGGGTATCTTGAAGAGCCGGTAGCCGCTCAGCGAGCCGTCTTCAAGAGGGTTCGTGCTGTAGCCGGCCTTCTTCAGGTTGTTCTCGTTGAAAGCGTCGGTGTTGACGATCAGTATGCCGCCCTCTTCCAGGTCTGCCAGGTTCACCTTGAGAGCAGCCGGGTTCATCGCCACAAGCACGTTCGGCTCGTCGCCCGGCGTGCGAATATCCTGGCTTGAAAAGTTCAATTGAAATCCGGAGACGCCGGGAAGCGATCCGGCGGGCGCGCGAATCTCCGCAGGGAAATCGGGCAGCGTGGAGATGTCGTTGCCGATCACCGCCGAAGTGTTCGTAAACTGTGTTCCAGTGAGCTGCATACCGTCGCCGGAGTCGCCCGCGAATCTTATCGTCACCGTCTCCAGCTCTTCGATGTGCCTCTCTTCAACGTTGTTGAGTATAGTCGTCGATTCCATACCTTACCATCCTAACTATCATGACGGATATAAAGATTATGATCCAAGATCATCTTACAGCGCGTCAGTGAGCTTGCCAACCTGTACTGCGAAACCGAAATTCTACAGAAAAAAAGGGATCGCGTAAAGTATCGCTTCGAGCGGGAAGGAGCCAGAAACCAGCAGACCCTTTCAGTTCTCGGTCCGGATCGAAGAATTTGAACCGCAGAGGAACGCAGAGGAATAAACAATCCTCTGCGTTCCTCTGCGGTTACACCGACTTCGATTGCCAGGAGATCTTCTTTCAAAACCGAGAACTGAATGGCCCTGAAAAGCCAGAGATTCGGAGTCGAAGCGGTCCGAAGTCACTTCAAAGAGATTTGATTATACTGATTTCATTCAATAATCTTACACGATGTAAAGGCAAGCCGCGCAAAAGGCGCTGAAGAAGCGAGGGGAGAAACGCCCGGTGCGAAGAAGATTGAGCGAGGTATAACATGAAAAACAGGCTCTTTATCAGGTCACTCGTTATTTCGGCAGCAATCGTTCTGGCAGGGGCGCAGGCGGCGCAGGGGCAGACGCCCGCACAGCAGCCCGATATGACGATCGACGCCGCGCAGCGCGCAGAGGTGATCGAGGGCGTGCTCAAGCGGCTAAACGACAATTACGTCTTTCCCGAAACGGCTAAGAAGATGGAGGCGGCGATCCGCGAGCGTGCTCGCAAAAAGGAGTACGACCAGATCACGAGCGCAAGACAGTTCGTAACGACGTTGACCAATCATCTTCAAGAGGTCAGTCGCGACAAACACCTCAGGGTCAACTACAGCCACGAGCCTTACCCCAGGCGGGGTCCGCAGTCAGCCCCCTCGCCCGAAGAACGCGAGCAGTTTCGGCAGTTCCTTGCAACCCGCAACTTCGGCTTCGAACGGGTCGAACGGCTTAACGGCAATATCGGCTACCTCGACCTTCGCGGATTCAACCCGGCCGAGTTCGCCGCCGAGACCGCCGTCGCGGCTATGAACTTTCTCGCAAACACCGAAGCCCTCATAATCGATCTGCGCCAGAACGGCGGAGGCGACCCCGCTATGGTCGCCCTGCTCTCCAGCTACCTTTTTGGCCCAGATACCGTCCACCTCAACGACCTTTACGGGCGCGCAAACGACTCCACCCGCCAATGGTGGACCCTTCCCTATGTACCAGGTAAGCGGTATGTCAATAAAGACGTTTACGTCCTTACGAGCAAGCGGACATTCTCAGCAGCAGAAGAATTCACATACAACTTACAGAACCTGAAACGAGCTACGATCATAGGGGAGACGACAGGGGGCGGGGCGCATCCGGGCGGGATACAGAGGATAAATGATCACTTTGCCGTCTGGGTGCCGACT
>DASTET010001091.1:0-3717 GCA_035709445.1 Blastocatellia bacterium
CTCCTGGCTTCTGACTTCTGGCTTCTATCTCAAAACCTTACGACCGTATCGGGCCCGCCTTCGACATGCACTGTGTCGATGAAGCGGACGCGCTTGGACCGTTCGGTGGCCATGATGATCGATGAGGTGCGCACGCCCGTGCCGAAGAACCGCACGCCGCGCAGTATGGTCCCGTCCGTCACGCCGGTCGCGGCGAAGATGATCTTCTTGCCGGGCGCGAGGTCGTCAGTGTCGTATATGCGGTTAGGGTCCTGTATGCCCATCTCCTTCATTCGCTCGACCATGCCTTCAGGGATCTTGCTGCGATCTTCAAGGTCTTCGAGCTGCTCTTTGAGCACGAACCGGGCGAGTATCTGCCCGTTGAGGCATTTCATCGCAGCGGCTGTGAGCACTCCCTCGGGCGCTCCGCCCGTTCCCATGACGGCATGCACGCCCGACCCGGCGACCGCAGCCGATATGCCTGCCGAAAGATCGCCGTCCGTTATTAGCCTTATCCTCGCCCCGGCCTCGCGTATGTCTGCGATCAGCTTCTTATGCCTTGGCCGGTCGAGCACGATGACTACCAGGTCTTCGATGTCGCGGTTGAGGCGGCGCGCAATTGCGCGGAGATTATCCTTTACCGAAGCATCAAGGTCGACGGCCCCTTTCGATGAAGGCCCCACGATGAGCTTCTGCATGTATATGTCGGGCGCGCGAAGCAGCCCGCCCTTCTCCGAGCAGGCCATAACCGAGATCGCATTGGCCGAGCCCGTCGCGCAGAGGTTGGTGCCTTCAAGTGGGTCGACCGCTATATCTACTTCAGGATACCGCTCGCCGTCTTCGGCGTCTTCTTTATAGCCCAGTCCAACCTTTTCTCCGATGTAGAGCATTGGAGCCTCGTCGCGCTCGCCTTCGCCTATGACTATCTCGCCGCGCATCGGCACCGTGTCCATGATCTCTCGCATGGCCTCGACCGCGACGTGATCTGAGTACTTGCGGTCGCCCTGGCCCATGGTCTGCGCGGAAGCGATGGCTGCGGCCTCGACCACCCGCAGGAAGTCTAGCCCAAGCTCGTGCTCCATTCTTCGATCTTTCATTGTCGTCCTCCGGTCTATTTAAGCGAATCAATCCCGATTGATACCCACGATAATATAATGAAGGGACTTGATAATGATTCATCCCGCCCTTTTTTTCAAGTGCCCCGCAAAGTTCGTTCCCGGTCGCTGTCATTAGCTAATAAGAGGAGGTGTCTCATGCGTTATCTGTTTCTCGGATTCTGCCTGCTTGCGACCGCTGGGATGATCATCGCCGTCTCATCATCCTGGGCCGCGCAGTCGCCGGTCATCGTCATAAACGAATACCTGGCCGACCCGCCCGACGGGATGGCGGGAGATGCCAACGGCGACGGCGCGCGCAGCTCATCTCAGGACGAGTTTGTAGAGCTGGTCAACGCGGGCGCTGCGCCGCTCGATGTCGGAGGGTTCACGATAAGTGATGCGGCGCAGGTCCGCTTCACTATTCCCGCGGGCAAGATCATACCCGCAGGCGAAGCGGCAGTCATATTCGGGGGCGGGATGCCTCTGGGCGATTTCGGCAATGCTGCGGCGAACGGGCTTGTCTTCTCCGTCGGGGGCGCGGGCCTGTCGCTAAACAACGGCGAGGATTCGATCATAGTTCGCGATAGCTTCGGCGCAGAAGTTGCCAGGCGCGACTATCCTTCGAGCGACGGGAGCGCCAATCAATCGCTCACGCGAAGCCCGGACGTGACCGGCGATTTCACGAGGCACTCGACAGCTTCCGGAAGCGATGGCCGCCTGTTCTCGCCCGGCGCTCTAGCAAACGGGCGACCGTTCGTCTCGGATGATCCGGTCATATTCTCTCTCTTGCCATCTGTAGTCGTGGCCGGAAGCCACATTGTTACGATCACAGTAAGCGGCAGCAGGTTTCAAGACGGCGCCCGCGTTCGCGTAAACGGGGAAGCGGTCGCGACGAGCTTTGTCAGCGAAAGCGAGCTTCGCGCGGAACTGCCGCTCGCTGTTACCGGCGCCTCCGGTGTGCGCGCCGTCACGGTCGAGAACCCCGATATGGCCTCATCGAATGCGGTGGCCTTTACGGTTCTCGGCGCGGTCGGAATAAATGAGTTTCTCGCCGACCCGCCCGACGCTTTGATCGGCGATGCAAACGGCGACGGCGCGCGCGACTCTTCGGACGATGAGTTCATCGAGATCGTCAACCGCACAGCCCTCCCCATCAACATCGGAGGCTTCACTATAAGCGACGCCGATCAGCTTCGATTCACTTTTCCGCCTGACGTGGTGCTCCCTGCAAACGAGGCCGCGCTCGTATTCGGCGGAGGCGTGCCGCGAGGCGAATTCGGAAATGCGAGCGTGAACGGGCTGGTATTCACCGCCGCGCTTTCGCTCAACAACGGCGGCGACACGATCACTCTGAGTGATAACGCGGGCCTCACGGTCGAGCGTGTAACTTACGGCTCGGGCGAAGGCGGCGCGAATCAATCGATCACGCGCAACCCGGATATTTTAGGCGCAGCCTTTGCCCTTGATTCAACTGTTGCCGCGAGCAAGGGGAGTCTCTTTTCGCCCGGCGTTCAAATTGATGGATCGCCTTTCAGTCAGGGGCCGCGCATAATCGGAATCGATCCGGATCGCGCGCCGCTCGGAAGCGAGCCTTTAGTTATAAAAGTGACGGGGAGCGGGTTCGATGCCGGGGCCACGCTCTTCATCGATGCCGCGCCTGTGACGACAGATATAAATAATGAAATCGAGCTGACCGCCGTCGCGCCCTCAAGCGTCACCTCGGCCCCGGGCAACCACCCTCTCGAAGTGCGAAACAGCGGAGGCAATCGCTCGAATATCGCCCTCCTCGTAATTGTGCCGCCTCCCCCGCTGCTGCTTGCAGTGCTGCCGCGAACGGTTCAGGCGGGAGCAGGCGATTTCGACATATTTCTACTGGGCGACCAATTCGATACGGGAGCGGTCGTATTGATCGACGGTCAGGAAGCCGCGACAACTTTCTTGAACTCGCGCGAGCTTTCGGCCAGAGCGCCCGCCGCGCTCGCTCGATCAGCAGGGACGCGCGCGGTGGGCGTGCGAAACGGCGACGGGCAGCAATCGAACGAGCAGAGCTTCGAGGTTGCGCTGCCCTTTGCGCGGCTGCTCGCGATAACGCCAGCGCAGGCGGCTGCCGGAAGCAACGGTCTTATGCTTACTATCAACGGCGCAAACTTCAGAAGCGGCGCAATCGTGTTCATGGATCAAGCTCCGCTTGAGACGGCGCGCATCTCCGACTCGGAGCTGCGGGCGGAAGTCCCGCGCTCTCTCCTCATGAATCCGGGTTTAAAGAGCGTGATTGTGCAAAACGACGACGGGGCGATCTCGAATGACGCGGTTTTTCGGGTCGTCCCTGTTGCGCCGATAGTCCACTCGGTTGAGCCACGGTCGGTGATCGAAGGGAGCGACGCGCTGACGATCAAGATCACGGGCGAGCGGTTCGAGCCGGGCGCTCGGGTCCGCATCGCAGGGGCGTCAGGGCCGGGGCCTGCGCTCGATACCCTGTTTGTGACCGCCGGGCGAGTAGAAGCGAGGCTGCCGTCTGAATTCATCAGGACGGCAGGGAGATTATTCTTTAGAGTCGAGAACCCTGACTTTGGCGTATCGAACGCCGCCGCGTTCGATGTCCTGATCAAAGACCCGATAGTGATCAACGAGTTTCTCGCCG
>DASTET010001092.1:0-11930 GCA_035709445.1 Blastocatellia bacterium
TAAAGACGATATCAGATGCGGCGGCCCTGTGCTGCTGCCGTGTCTGTGTGCGCTGACTTAAGAGAGCACTGGAGGAGAAAATGAGACCCAGATCTTTGCAGGGCCGGACGCGAACGGCTCGCGCGCTTATGCTGTGCTGTACGCTCATTGCTATTGCCTGTACGCCCGCTCAGGCTTTAGCTCAACAGACAGTAACTTCGGCCACGCTGAGCGGGCGGATCGAGGATGCGACCGGGGCAGGTATCGGCGGCGTCCTGGTCACGGCGAAGAGCGTCGATAAGAACTTCATATGGAAGACGACCAGCGACGAGGATGGGCGCTATCGCTTCTCGTACCTGCCCGCAGGCGATTATCAAATTCAAGCCGAGCATCAGGGGTTTACAGCCGCGAAAAGAGAGCTGGCCCTGCTGCTCGGCCAGACTGTAAACCTCTCGATAAAGCTTTCGGTGGCCGCTATCGCCGAGCAGATTGACGTGGCTGCCGAGGCTCCGGTAATCGAGGCCGCGCGCACCCAGGTCTCCGAAGCGGTCACCCCGAAAGAGATCGATGCGCTCCCGTTAAACGGGCGCAACTATCTGGACCTTGCGCTGCTCATTCCTGCAGTCTCGCGGACGAATACGGGCAGCAACCAGCGTTTCGCGGAGACTTCAGCCGTGCCCGGCACGGGCATCTCAATCGCCGGCCAACGAAATCTGAACAACAGCTTTATCATTGACGGGCTTTCGGCCAGCGATGACGCGGCGGGGCTTTCGGGATCATTCTATAGCCAGGAGGTCATACGCGAGTTTCAGGTGGTGACCTCCGGCGGCATAGCCGAGTTCGGTCGCACTTCAGCCGGCGTGGTGAACATAATCACCCGGTCGGGCACAAACCTCTGGCGAGGCCGGGCGTATGGCTATATGCGCAATCAGCGGCTCGATGCGAGAAACCCGCTCGCGCGCACAAAAGACCCTCTCACGCAGGCGCAGTACGGGGCGAGCCTGGGCGGCCCGCTGGCCAGAGACCGCGCCTTCCTGTTCTCGAACTTCGAACAGACCCGGCAGAACCGCGCGGGCTTTATCACCATCTCGCCAGCAAACGTGGCCTCGATCAACAGCGCGCTTGACGATATAGGCTACCGAGGGCCGCGCATAGAGACGGGCGAGTTCGCTACGGGGCTTGATTCGACGAATCTCTTTACGAGGCTCGATTACAGGATAAACGACCGGAACATGCTTTCGGCCCGCTACAACCTCTATGACATCTCAAGCGAGAACGCTCGAACAGTCGGCGGTCTGAACTCGCTCAGCCGGGGCAGCAGTCTCGAAAACCGCGACCAGACATTCGCCCTCGACAACGTGACGACCCTCTCTCAAAAGACCGTAAACGAGGCGCGCATCCAGTTCACGCGCAGCCGGTTGAGCGCGCCCGTCAATGACGAGTTCGGGCCTGCGATCAATATCTCAGGCGTGGCGAGTTTCGGCACGGCAACCTTCTCTCCGACCGCGCGAAACATCGATCTTTATGAAGCCGTCGATAACATCTCGACCCTGAGGGGGGCGCATTCGGTCAAGGCGGGCATCGGCTTTCTTTATAACCGCGTCGATATCACCTTCCCCGGCCCGTTGCAGGGCGTCTATACCTTCGCCAATCTTGAAAGCTTTCTTTCAGGGCGGTACATAAACTTTCAGCAGGCGTTCGGCGAAGCGAGCCAGTTTCAATCCAACCCTAACCTCGGCCTGTTTCTGCAAGACGAGTGGCGACCGCACGCGGACCTGACGATAAACGCCGGGCTTCGATATGACGCGCAGTGGCTGCCCGGCCCGATAGAGACCGATGCGAACAACTTCGCGCCACGGCTCGGCATAGCCTATGCCCCCGGAAACCACAGGACGGTCATCCGGGCGAGCGCGGGCCTGTATTACGACCGCATACCTCTTCGCGCTACATCGAACGCGCTACAGCGGGACGGGGTAAAATTCAAGACCGCCATCCTGTCGTTCGGCCAGATGGGCGCGCCCGTCTTCCCCGGCGTGCTCGCGTCGTTCCCGCAGGGGCTTCTCACGAGCATCACCACGATAGACCCGAAGATAGAGAACGGCCACAGCCAGCAGGCCAGCCTTCAGATCGAGCGGGAGATTGGCACTCGCTCCAACCTGTCGATAGGCTATATTCACCTGCGAGGCTTGCACCTGATCATGTCTCGCAACGTTAATGTGCCTACGCTCTCGGCAGCCGATGCTGCGAGGCTCGGCGTGCCCAATCTCGGCAGGCCCGATCCGCGATTTGCAAACGTCGGCAGGTTTGAGAGCGCGGGCGACTCTTACTACAACGCGATGACTCTCTCTTTCGATAATCGCCCGGCGCAATGGGCAGCCCTAAGGGTCTCTTACACACTCTCGAAGGCGATAGACACGGCGGGCAATTTCTTCTTCAGCTCGCCGCAGAACAATTTAGATATACGCGACGACCGGGGGCCATCGGATAACGATCAGCGTCACCGTCTCGCGCTCAGCGGGTGGTTTGAAACGCCGTCTTCGCAAAAAGGCTCGGCGCTCAGGCGAATAACCGGAGGATGGCAGTTGAGCTACATCTACACCTACGAGTCTGCGCTGCCGTTCAACATACAGACAGGCACAGACCGGAACTTCGACACCAACGTGAATGATCGACCGGCCGGGGTCGGTCGAAACACGGGCCGAGGGTTCGATTTCGCTTCGCTCGATCTGAGGCTGAGCAGGAGGTTCAGCTTCGACGAGCGCATCAGGCTCGAAGCGATCATCGAGAGCTTCAACACGCTCAACCGGACCAACTTTCAACTACCGAACCGGGTAACAGGCACAGGCACAGCGCCTCTGTCGAGCTTTGGGCAGCCGACCGCCGCTGCCGACCCGAGACAGGTGCAGATCGGGCTGCGCCTCTCTTTCCAGGATCGATTTTAAGCCCCGATTCACGCCGACGGGCGCGGATTTCAGTTTCGCGTCCGTCCGCTTTATAATGTTTCGGCGAAAGGGAGGCATAATCGATCTTGCGTTTTTATATCGAAAGGTCTGCGGCGACGGTTCTGCTGGTAGCGGTCTGCGCCCTTGCTGTCGGGTGCGATCGGGGAGAAGAGAAGCGGTATGACTTGAAGGGCAAAGTGGTCAGCGTCGATAAGAGAGGCTCGACCGTGACCATCGCTCACGAAGAGATACCGGGCTACATGGAAGCGATGACCATGCCGTTCAGGCTGAAGGATGAATGGGCGTTCGACAAGCTGGCTCCAGGCGATCAGGTGACGGCGACGCTCGTAGTCCGAGGCGACCGCTCGTGGATCGAGGGCATCGTCTTCAGCCGACAAGAGCCGATTCCGGAAGGCGAAGCATCACCGGCAGCTTTGAATGAACCCGCGCCGGGCAGTGAAGTGCCCGGATTTTCGCTTACGAATCAGGACGGCAAGCGCATAGACTTCGAGAAGTATAAAGGGCGGCCCCTGGTCGTAACATTCATCTATACGAGGTGCCCGGTCCCGGATTACTGCCCGTTGATGAGCGAGCGATTCGCAGAGATCGATAAGGCCATCAAGAAAGAGCCTCAGCTTTACGGTCAGGCGCGACTCCTGAGCGTCACCGTCGACCCGGAGTTCGATACGCCGGATGTGCTCAAGGCTTATGGGTCGGCCTTCACCGATCCCGCATTTCAGCACTGGGAGTTCGCCACCGGCACGCGCGACGAGATCAAGAAAGTGGCGGGCTATTTCGGCATGCAGTACTGGCCTGAAAAGGGCGAGATAATACACTCGCTTCGGACTGCGCTGGTCACGCCGGAAGGAAGACTCTTCAAGCTGTACCGTGGCAACGAGTGGAAGTCGGCGGAAATCCTCGCCGACCTCGAAGCCATGCGAGGCCAGGCGACGGCCGATCAACCGCAGCCCGGTAAGAGCGCCGTAAAGTCCTACAGCGGTGTAGGGGTGGTCGAGGAGATCGACAGGCAGATGGCGACCGTGCAGATCAATCACGAGGACATAAAAGATTTCATGCCTGCAATGAGCATGCCTTTTGCAGTGCGCGACAAAAGGCTGCTCGACGCGGCGCGGCCCGGCGACCGAGTGGAGTTCTCGGTCCACGCCGATGCTTCGGGCATGGTGCTGGTTGCGTTAAAGAAGAGGGAATAAAAACAGGAAGCCAGAAGTCAGAAGCCAGAAGTCCGTCGTTAAAGATTCTGATTTCATTCACCCCGCAGCAATCGAGAGACTGCGCGAGAGATTCCGGCTTCTGACTTCTGGCTTCTGGCTTCTTTTTACAATACTTTACTTCTGGTCCCGGGAGGGGCGTGATAATCTTGATCGGCCAGGCTCCACGCGGCGGGCGGAACTTCAGCCTTTTTGCCGCGTGAGAGCCCTTTAAGGCGCGAGGAAATCAGACAATTACGGGAGAGACAGGATGAAGTTGAGATATCTGTTTTCCATTTTGCTCTCGCTTGCGCTCGTGCAGGTATCTGCGGGTCGGTCGGCCCGCGATTACGACTGGCCGCAGTGGAGAGGCGCGGACCGAACGGGTCTATCGAGAGATACCGGGCTGCTGAAATCGTGGCCCGCCGAAGGCCCGTCTGTCGTCTGGACGATCTCGAATCTTGGCGAAGGCTACGGCTCAGTCGCAATCCAGGGCAATTATATATTCGTACAGGGGGCGAAGGGGAGCGAGAGCGTCGTATTCTGCCTGAACCGCGCCGACGGCAAGACCATCTGGACGCAGGCGCTCGGCCCCCGTCTCGACCAGGACCGTGGAGGCGGCCCGCGCGGCACGCCCACCGTTGACGGCGATAGGGTCTATGTGCTCACGGAAAACGGCGACCTGGCCTGTCTTAAAGCCAGGGACGGGGCGGTCGTCTGGCGTAAGAACATCATGAAAGATTTCGGTGGCCGCAACATCACCTGGCTCATAAGCGAGTCGCCGCTAATCGATGGGAACAACCTGATAGTCACTCCCGGCGGAGAAGGAGCGGCGATAGTCGCGCTCGACAAGATGAGCGGAAAGACCGTCTGGACGAGCAAAGAGCTGAGCGACCCTGCCGGGTATTCATCATGCCTGGTCGCCGATGTGGGCGGGGTGCGCACGATAATGGGATTTACGGCGAGGGCCGCCGTCGGTCTTCGCGCCACGGACGGAAAGCTTATGTGGCGTTATGAGCCCGTATCCAACCGCACGGCCAATTGCACGACCCCCGTCTATCATGACAACAAGGTCTTCTACACATCGGCCTACGGGACGGGCTGCGCCCTGCTCGGTCTCAAACCGGAAGGCGGAGAGGTCCGCGCCCAGGAGGTCTATTTCAGCAAAGACATGATGAACCATCACGGCGGCGTGGTGCTGATCAACGGATACCTCTACGGCTTCTCAAACGCGATACTCACCTGCATAGAGTTCAACACGGGCAAAGTCATGTGGAAAGACCGCAGCGTGGGGAAGGGCTCGCTCACCTATGCCGACGGCCACCTTTACCTGCTCGGCGAGAACAACACGGTCGGGCTGGCCGAAGCCACGCCCGAAGGCTACAGGGAGAAGGGCAGGTTTAAGATCGCCGACCAGGGCTGGCCAAGCTGGGCGCACCCGGTCGTCGCAGGCGGAAGGTTCTATATACGGAACCAGGGCATGCTCACCTGCTACAACGTGAAAGCGAAATGAGATCTGAGACAGGATTAACAGGTCTTTTTGTACGACCTGTTAATCCTGTCCGATGACGCTGTACTCGACCGACCCGTCCTTCAGCGAATCCGCAAAGTACAATTCGACGCGCCTGCCTGAGAAGCGCTCCAGGAGCGCCTTTCGCGCCCTCTTCAGGTTCGCGATCTGCTTCTGATTGAACTCCGGCTCGGTGAAAAAGTACTGCACACTCTCTTTGAAGAAGAGACAGTCGTCGTGCCCTACGAGCACGATCTCGGGCGACCGGGTGCGCTTGAGAAGAAAAGAGAGCGATTGCAGGTTGACCTTGAAGAACTTGGGCATCAAGTGCTCGAGCGTGACGAAGTGGCCGCCGCCCGGCACGGCTTGCAGCGCGTAAGACGACAGGCGCAGCCCTTCGGTCAGGAACTCGTGAAACCCGGCCTGAAACCGGTGATCGCTGCAATGGATGACCACCGCCTCCGAGGTCGCGTCTTCCAGTCTGGCCTTTGATATGTAGATGGTCGGGGCTTTCATCGTCTCTAAAAATATTCAACCGCAGAGGAGCGCAGAGGATCAATAATGATCAAAATAACCTCTGCGCCCTCTGCGCCCTTTGCGGTGATTAACTCCGACTCTTACACTAATCCAACCGCTCAATCGATTCGGAGGAGACCTTCGTGGCGCGCTCAGCCGGGATCGCCGTGGCTGCGTCCGCGCCGGTCTTGATGCCGAGCTGCTGCATCATGGTCGGGATATCGAGGCCGAGCGCCTCAAGCTGCTGTAGCAGCCCGAAGATGACGGACGGGGCGGTTGAGGCGAAGCGACCGACTCCGCTCTGTCCGTGGCCGTTGCCGTTTCCCTGCTCGATGACTACTACCTTGTCGATGTTGCCGAGCGGGGCAGCGACCGCGCCGAAGACGGGGGCGGAAGCCTGAAGGATCGACGGCAGCTTCTCGAGTATAGTCTGGAGCCGCGCCGCCTCATTGAACTCTTTCCACGCATCGGCCTTCTTCAAGATGGCGTTCGCTTCGGCAAGCCCCTGCGCTTCTATCGCCTTCGCCTGCGCAAGCCCCATAGCTTCGATCTTTGCGGCTTCGGCCCGGCCTTCGGCCTCTATAGCTGCGGCGCGACCTGCGCCCTCTTTCTTGAGCCGCTCCTGCTCGGCCTCGGCTATAGCGATGAGCGAAGCCTTCTTGCCTTCGGCTTCGAGTATGGCGGCCTGCTTGGCGGCCTCGGCTTTCAAGACGGCTGCCGTTCGCGCGGCATCGGCGGGCTTGACGACGGTTGCTTCAAGCTCTTTTTCGCGCCGGAGAATCTCCTGTTCTTGAACGGCGATCTGCTCCTGGGTGCGAATCCTTTCGATGCGGACCTCTTCGGCCACGACCGACTGGCGGGCTTTGGCCGACGAGAGCGGGCCGGACTGGTCCGCCGTCGCGCGCTCTTTTTCTACTTCTGCCTGATACTGGGCCTTTTTGACTTCGAGGTCGCGGTGCGCGAGCGAGATATTGGCCTCGGTGTCGAGCTTGACCTTTTCGCCCTCCTGCATGGCGAGGCTCGACTGAATCTTCGAGTCGCGCAGGGCTTCGGCCTCGCCGATCTGCGCATCGCGTTTGACTTCGGCGGTCCTGCTTTTTCCGAGCGCGTCGAGATAGCCCTCCTCGTCGCTTATCTCCTGGATCGTGAGCACGTCGACGCCTATGCCCATACGCTCGAGGTCGGTTGTGGCCTCGCTCGTCAGCTTCTGGGCGAAGCTCTGGCGGTCATTGTTTATCTCTTCGACCGTCAGCGTGCCGAGTATCGCGCGGAGGTGGCCTTCGAGGGTCTGAAAGATGACGCGCTGCACCTCCTGAAGCGACATGCCGAGAAAGCGTTCGGCAGCCGCCTGTAGCGAGATGTCATCGCTTTTGATCTTGACGTTGGCGACGGCCTTGACCGAGACCGGCACGCCTTTGAGCGTGTAGGCGCGGCGTATCTCAAGCGGTATGGTCACGACGTTGAGCGCGAGGTAGTCGACCTTTTCAAGTAGCGGTATTCGAAGGGCCGCGCCTCCCTTGATTATGCGGTAGCCGACCACGCGCCCGTCCGGGAGCTTGCGCTTGCGGCCCGAAAAGACCGCCGCAGCGTTGGGCGGCACCTTTATGTAGTTGCGCGAGATCACTGACATACCGATAAAGAATGTGATGACGATGACCGCCACAATCAGAATTATCAATGGCCATTGATTTCCTAGAATATCCATCGTACCCTCCTATGCCGGGTTATTCGGCTTGAACAAATAGACGCCGTCGGCCTTATCTGTTTGAAAGAGGCTGACGATCACGCCATCGCCTGTGATCTCTTCGATCCTCACCAGCGAGTTATAGGGGATCTCGAAGCCTTCGCGCGAGCGGGCTATCTTTTCAACCATGCTCTCGCCCACCAGACAGCGAACCTGCCCAAAGCCGTTATTCGGGATCGCAACGGTCACCTGCGCGGTCAGCCCTACGAGGTCCGAAGAGGTGATAACGCTCGTCGCCTGCTGCGAGTAGAGCAGGCGGGCGAAGAAATAGACCGCCGCGCCGAGCGTCACGCCGCCCGCAAGCCCCAGAGCGGTGCTTGCGAAGACGCCCAGGCCCTGATAAATCCCGATGGCGCCGAACCCGCCAAAAGCGGTGATGAACACGCTGATGACCTTCGTGTTGAAAAAGCTCGGCCCGTCGTGGCCTATATCGTGGTCTATGTCATGATCGAACTCGAAATGCTCGAATATCTCGCCGAAGACAAGCGTCACGAGCAGGAACAGGAACCCTATTGCCCCTATGGCAAGAAAGACCGAAGAGGCGCTGATCTGAGAAAGCCATTCCAACATCTCATCCGCTCCTATCAGATGGTGCTATGGATGCGGCCAGCAGACGATGGCGATGTTTGATCGTCCGCCGCTCGCCACGACGTTGCTCAGTGATAAGACCTGACCTGTAAAGAGGCGGCCAGATTCTATCACCGCCATCAACCGGAGAGAAGGCTATTTCGAGGGGTCGGGCCGGGGTTTGAGGCTTTCGATGAAGTCGCGGTCTTTCGTCCCGGCGTGGCAGACTATGCAGGACTGCTGGCCGCGCTCTTCGAGGTCCGACACGAGCCCATAGGTCAGGCCGCGATCCGACCAGGTGATGACCTTTAGCCCCTCGATGGTTTCGTAATGAAAGGTGAGTCCCTTCGAGGCGATCTCTTCTCCGCCGCGCGGCGTGGCCACCCGGTCCGAGGTGACTACGAGCGTGATCGGACGGCCCTGCATCTGATAGGCGATATAAGCCGCATAATCATTCTTGAATCCGACCAGCCGCGCGCCTTCGATCTCGTAGAGCTTCTCCTGCCCGGATGTCTTCTGGTAATCCGGCAGCACTAAACTGAACGAGACCTTTCCCGCAAACCAGCGCGACACCTCGTCGGGCGACCCGGAAGTGATCTCGAACGGGAGCTGGCCGCGCAGGTGGCGGAGGTGAGTATCGACGGCCATTATCGCAAACTCTGAGGTAAGCGAGGGCGGCGCGAGCGCAGGACGCCGCGCCGCGTACCAGAGCGCCGCTGCGATGATGAAGACGGCAACGGTGGCGAGCGCGAAGACCCGTCGGCCTTTCAGACTGAAGGGGGCGGCGGTCTTCCATAAAGACTTCTGCACGCGAGTCCGCAATTCGGGCGGAGCGGCATACACGGGCGGCGCATCGCTCAGCACACGCTCGGACTTCGCGCGAAGCTCGGGAGGCGCGGTATAAATCGGACGGGCCCGGCGTATGCTCTCGATGAACTGCCGCTCATCAGATACCATCTGCTCGCACGAACGGCATTCGGCCAGGTGCGCTTCGAATCGGGCGAGGTCCGAGCCGCTCAACTCGTCGTCGAGATAGAAGGCTATCCGAGAGCGTATGTCGTCACAATAATTCATGCTTCTTTGGCCCGCATCGGTTTTCCCGCCGCTTCGGCCTGCCACTGACTGAGCAGCGATCTCAGTTTTTCTCGCGCCCGTCCGAGCCGCGACATGACGGTCCCGGCGGGGCATCCCAGGATTCCGGAAATCTGCTGATAGCTGAAGCCTTCAAGGTCCCTGAGCACGATCACTTCGCGGTACAGCCGGGGAAGGCTTTCAATGGCGGCCCTTACCTCTTCGCGCTCTATCTTTCTAACAAAGACCGTATAAGGGTTGCTTGCAAGGCTGTCGAGCCATTCAGCGCGGCCCTCTTCTTCCTCATCCAGCTCGACAAATCGCGGGCCGCTACGCGCGTGGCGGAGCTGGTTGAGCCAGATATTTCGGCAGATGGCAAACAGCCAGCCTTTCAGATTGCTGTCAGGCATGAGCTGACCGAAGGCCCTCACGGCCCGCAGATAGGTCTCCTGCACAAGGTCTTGAGCTTCGGCCTCATTGCGCGCAAGCGCCATGGCGTATCCGTACAGCGCATCGATATGCTCGATTGCCGCCTGGCGAAAGTCCACGCTGTCGCCTTTATTCTCGCTCATGATGAGCCCTGCGCCGTTGTAAAGGGCGCATAATAATAACACATGACCTCTTAAATTATTCCCTCCGCGCCCGAATAAATTCACCGGCGTGAGTGCCGTCACCATTCGAGGTGACTCGTGTCACAGTCGCCGCGGACAAACCCGATTACAATGTTTGTCTGCGCCACCTGTATTTCTATGACTTTTTCGGGCTGGTGATGGAATAAAAAAGCGATTCGCGTGTTATTACCTGGGAAGTCGAAGGTGGCCAACAGGGATCAATCATCATGAAAAACAGACTACGCAATATAAAGCTGCTGCTGATTGCTGCGGCGACTGTTTTTGTCGTCATAAATCTTCTTCCCGTCACGGGGGTCGCCCAGAAAGAGAAATACAAGCCGGACCTGCCCCCGGCAATCCCGGCTGATCTATGGGAGATGCTCATCCCCGAAGACAATCCCATGACCGAAGCCAAGATCGCTTTAGGACGCGACCTCTATTTCGACAAGCGTCTTTCAGTAGATAACACCGTGAGCTGCGCGACCTGCCACGATCCGAAGACCGCTTTCGCAGAATCGAAGATCGTCGCCGAAGGGATAGGCGGCAAGAAGGGCGCGCGCAACTCTCCCACGGTCCTCAATGCGATGTTCAACGTCGAGCAGTTCTGGGATGGCCGCGCAAAAACGCTCGAAGAACAGGCCAAGGGGCCGCTCACGAACCCCTTAGAGATGGGCATGCCCTCGCACGACGCGGTCGTCGATCGGGTAAAACAGGCGCCCGACTATGTGAAGCGGTTCCAGGAGGTGTTCGGCGGCCCGGTCACCATCGACAACATTGCCAAGGCTATAGCCTCTTTCGAGCGCACGCAGCTTTCCGGCGATTCTCCGTTCGACCGTTTCAACGCTGGCGATAAGTCCGCCATAAGCGCCGAAGCCCAGCGCGGGTTCGAGATATTCAAGGGCAAGGGCCGCTGTATAACCTGTCACGAGTTCAACGCCTCTTCGCCTTTCTTCACTGACTTCAAGTACCACAATGTCGGCGTCGGAATGAAAGCGACGAAGAACTTCGAATCGCTCGCCCGGCAGGTCCAGCAGATGGCTCAGCAGCAGCAGCTCACCGCCGAATCTTTGGACCAGCTTTCGCTCAGCGAAGGGTTCTCCGAGCTTGGCAGGTTCCTCGTCACGCGCGAGCCGAAAGACGTAGGAGCATTCAAGACGCCTCCGCTACGCGACATAGAGCTGACCGCTCCTTATATGCACGACGGCAGCCAGAAGACGCTGCGCGAGGTCATAGACTTTTACAACAAAGGGGGCGAGCCGAACCCCAATCTCGACGGCGGGATTCGCAAGCTCGATCTCACAGACCAGGAGATAAGCGACCTGGAAGCGTTCCTGAAATCATTGACCAGTGATCGCGTTCGCAAACTAGTGTCTGGCGAGTCGTAAACAGTCCAGCGAGTCTGGCGAGTCGCGAGTCTGGCGAGTCGCTTTCGAGACAGACACCGCTTTAAACAGGTGTTGCAAAGTAATCAGCGCCGCGAGGAGCGGGACTCGCTAGACTCGCGACTCGCCAGACTCGTTAGACTCATTATGGAGATGAACTTATGTGGCCATTAAAATGGAAAAAAAGAGAACAGCAGTATCAGGCCGAACGAGCCGAGTTCTTCGATGCGGTCAAACGGCTTGATAGGCGGTCGTTTCTGAAGGTGGCGGGCATGTCAGCGGCCGTGGCCGCTGCGCACACGACGTTTCCACCTCACTCGTTTCAGCTCGTAGATGTCGTTTCGGCCCAGACTATGGAGAAGCCGCACTTCAGGTTCGCCTATATCTCGGACTCGCACCT
>DASTET010001093.1:0-5945 GCA_035709445.1 Blastocatellia bacterium
CGCTCGATTGACGGCGAGACCATGGGCGGACGATACCTGCACGACGTTCAGGTCCTCGATGGGCTGGCTTATCTGGCCTACTGGCGCGACGGCTTAGTCATACTCGACGTGGGCAACGGGATAAAAGGAGGCAGCCCCGAACGCCCGCAGTTCGTCAGCCAATATCGCTTCAACCACAACGAGCTTTACGGCAGCGGCTGGATTGCCGGGACACACGCTGTCTTCCGCTATAAGGACTATGTCTTCATAGGTGATGAGGTCTTTCCCGACGAGTTCAACATACAATCGAAGGCGCGCTTCCCCGTGCGCGGCATCGTGCACATAATCGACGTGAAGGAGATCACTAGCCCGCGCAAAGTGGCCGAGTACATCGTTCCCGAATCGGGGGCGCATAACATCTGGGTCAAAGACGACGTGTTGTACATGGGGTACTACAACGGCGGTGGCCGGATAGTCGACGTGTCGGGCGAGCTGCGCGGCGACCTCTACCGACAGGGCCGCGAGATCGCGCGCGTGTGGACGGGCGACCCGCAGGGGTTTCGCACGAACCAGCCGCTCACCTGGGGCGCGCAGCCTGTCGGAGACCTCGTCTATTTTGTGGATATCAACACAGGGCTCTGGGTGGTCAAGCTCGGCAAGACTAAGGATAAAGGCCTGACGACCGCCCCGGGATATTGAATGAACAGGATTTGCAGGATTCACGGAATGAGAGATTGATTCTGTTAATCCTGTAAATCCTGTCTATCTTCTTTCCGGATCGAGCCGGAAAAGCCGCAGCGCATTACCACGGATAAACTTCTCAAAATCGCTGGCAGGGATGCTCTGCTTGACTGCGCGAAGCATCGTCGCATAAGAGCGATAATGGTAGCGGCCATAGTATGTCGCGTCGCTTCCGAACAGCATGCGGTCAGCCCCTGCCGCGCGAATCGCTTTTATCACAGCCTGCTCGTCGGCCTGAGAGGTCTCAAGGTAGATAAGCGCGTCACCTTTTTCTCTCGCCTCTCGCGCCACCTCGATCGCTTCGTCGTGGTTCGCCCCGAACCCCATGTGATATAGGATGAACGGCACAGCAGGGAACTGCCGTGCGAGGACGTAGATCGCCTGCGCGCTGGAACCCGGCGAGCGACCGCAATGAAAGATCGCGGGGACACGGTATTTTTCGCAGAGCTGAATATAAGGGATCACAGCTTCCGAGCTTGCCTGAAAACGGTTGAATTCGGGATGGAATTTTATTCCGACAAATCCCCGGTCCCTCAGGAACGGCTCGACGTTTGCCGCTCCTGAATCCCGCGCGCCCGGCCTGGCCCAGACCAGCGGCTTCAAAATCGGATACGTCGCTGTAACGCGGGCTGTCTCTTCGTTGATCGTAATCTCGTCCAGGTCGGCGGTCACGCCCTCGATGGCCGCGCCATCAATATTCGATATGAGCGCGCAGGATATGCGGTTCTCTTCAAGGTTCAAGAGCAGGTTGCTCAGGCTCAGGTCATATCCCCTGAACCTGCCGATATGCGCATGAATATCTATGATGCCCGGCTCATTGATAAAACCTTCGTCACACCCCGCCGAGCCGATCACACTCCACACGAGAACCGCAAGCGGCATAAGCCTGGAGATTGAGCCGATATGCTTCATGTTCATTAAAGGGACGAGCTACCGCGCAGGCTCAATTCTATAAAAATCGATCCCGGCTGCCTGTTCCGGCACATCAACACTTGCGACGGCCTTAAGCGACCTGAGGTCTATGATCTCCACTGTTCCGGGCTCAGAGCCGACTCCTTCGACCGATATGAAGGCGTACCGGTCGTCGGGGCTTACGACTGCGCCGTGCACAACTTTTCTGCTTGTAGCGATCCTGGCAAGCTCGCTGCCCGTCTTCAGATCGAAGACCGATACCGACTGGTCGCGCTTGTTCGTGGCAATCAGTCGCCCGCCTTTCGTAACGGCTAGATTATAGACGCCCGGTCGCGCCGCGATCCTCCGCCTGAGCTTCCACGTGGCCGAGTCTATCTCGACTATATCATCCGACTTGTTACAGGCCACAAATACGGACGCGCCATCGCTTGAGGGCTGCGCCCACGTTGGCGAGCAGGAGAGATCGCCGGGCCGGGGCGGCTCCGAGCCGTGCCCTCCCGCATCGTGGCCCGCGTGTCTCGCCGCGCCCTGATGAGGCGGCCCTGACATGCCCGCTTCTTTCCCCTTTGTGACCATGAAATGGCGCGAGACCTTTAGCGTGCCGGTGTCGATTTCGACGAGCGCGTCATCCATCATACAGGCCGAGTACTGGCGCGTGCCCTGCGGGTTGATGCGCGAGCCGTGCGGCATGGTACAGGTCGGGACGCGCGATACCTCGTTCATCCCCTCGGTCTCTACTATCGAGACCGATGACGCGACCATGTCGCCGTGCAGGTTGAAATTGACCACGTAAAGAAAGCTGCCGTCCGGCGTCACGTCCATAGTCGCGGGGAAATGGCCCAGAGTGACGCGGCCCACAACCCTGTCATCCTTTACCGAGTACTTCCACACGGCCCCAAAAGGGCGACCGTGGCCGAGCGAGACGTAATAAAACTGCCTGTCCGGCGAGAAGACTATCCCGTGAGGGCCGTCGATATCGGTTGGCATCGAGCCGGTATCGAGCGAGCGGTCGAGCCGCGCCCCGGAAGGGCCGAACCTCACCACCGCGATCTTGTCTACGGATTCGCAGACCACATATACAAGGTAATCCTTATCGGGCAGCACCGGGCCGCGCTCAGTCGAGAGCGCCGGAAGTATCAGCAGCGCAAAAAGCGGCGGCAGAGCGAGTAGCGATTTGAGAATACTTTTCATCTAAACAAACTCAAGATTGCGGCGAACGCAATCATTCTCGAAGTAGAGGGAGGCCCGCCGGTAATCGTGGTCTATCTGACTGCGGAGCGCGTCGACGGATTCGAATTTCATCTCGCCGCGCAGCCTGTGCAGAAAACGGACGCGAATCTTGTCACCGTACAGCTCGTCGTCGAAGTCCATGATATGAGTTTCGACCGTCGCCTCTTTTTGATCGCCAAATGTCGGCCTCAGCCCTATGTTGGTGACAGAGCGACGCCACTCGCCTTCGATAAGAGTCAGCGTGATATAGACCCCGTTTGCAGGGATCACCCGATTGTGCGGCTTCAAATTGGCAGTAGCGTAACCGAGCTGCGCGCGGCCGACCCTGCGCCCTTCGACCACGCGGCCCTCGATCCCGTATGGCCTGCCCATCATGCGCCGGGCCAGGTTGACTCGCCCGCTTCCGAGAAGGCGGCGGATCATCGTAGAGCTGACCCTGCGATTTCGGATCAGTACTTCGGGGACTTCAGATGCCACCCGGCCCAGGCTATCGGCGACCTTCTTCAGCAACTCGAACCGGCCTTCGCGGTTATATCCGAAGGCGAAGCCGTGACCGAGATAGACCTCGCGCGCATCGAGCCGCCCGAAGATGATATTCAGCAGGAAGTCTGTCGCGCTCACGCGCGAAAGCTCCAGGTCGAAATTGAGGACGACGGTCTGATCTACGCCGAGGCGTTCGAGCCCCTCCATCTTTTGCTCAAAGGTCTGAAGCAGCGGCGGGGCGGTCTCGGGATGCAGGACGGCTCGCGGGTGCGGGTCGAAGGTGACGACGGTTGCCGCAAGCCCGGTCGCCTGCGCGCGGGCTATGACGCGGCCAACGATCTGTTGATGGGCGAGGTGCAGCCCGTCAAAGACGCCGAAGGTCAAAACGGTCGGCGTCTTGAGCTCGTTGTCTTCAAGGTCGCGGAAAACTCTCATAAGCAGTCACGCTATGACTTTCAAGCACCTTTCTTGCTCAGTATAACCCCAAAGGCCCGCCCGCCACGACCATCTGCGTCACCGAAGCTCGACCGTGAGCCCGTCGTAAGCGATCTCGACGCCTTCCGGGAGATGCTCGCTCGTCTCGGCGTGCTTTATATCATGCGATATGTGCGTGAGCAGAGCGCGGCGCGGCTTGAGGCGCCGAATATAACCGAGCGCCTGGTCGAGCGACATATGGGTCGGGTGCGATTTGAATCGCAAAGCGTCAATGACCAGCAGGTCGAGCCCCATAAGCCGGGAGCACGTGTCATCGGGTATGATATTGCAGTCGGTCACGTATGCGAAGCTGCCTATGCGGAATGCTGTGACCGGGAGCCTGCCGTGTATGACGGTGAGCGGCTCGACATCGAGCCCCAGCAGGTTGAATCCGCCTTCTATCCGGTGCGGCACTATCCTGGGTACTCCCGGATACGAGGAGGGCTCGAATACGTACGCGAAGATGCGGCGCAATCCCTGCCAGGTTATCTCAGAGGCGAAGCAACTGATAGGCCCTTCTCGAAACATTATTGGCCGCGTGTCGTCGAGCCCGAAGCAATGGTCCGCGTGCGAGTGGGTGAAGAGGATCGCGTCGAGACGCTTCAGCCCCGCGCGAAGGGCCTGCTGCCGGAAGTCTGTCGAGGTATCGATGATGACGAACCGGTCGTCGTGTTCTACGAGCAGCGAGGCGCGAAGCCTCTTGTCGCGCGGGTCATTCGAAAGACAGGTATCGCATTCGCAACCCACGGCGGGGACTCCGACCGACGTGCCCGTGCCGAGGAAGGTCGCTTTCATCTCTTACTTGCCGCCGAAACATACTGCATACGAAGGTAGGCGAGTATATCCTCAAGCACCTTTCCTTCTTCCCTTGTGAGGTTGCCCTTCGTCTTCTGTTCGAGCAGGGCGAGCAGATCGATCAGCTCTCGCGCCGAATCGAGGTCTATTCTCATTTCGCCCTCGACCGGGCTTTCGATAAGGCCGAGGAACATGGCCGCCTCGCTCGCCAGCATATTGATCAGTCCGAGCAACGTCCCCTGATGCGCGGAGGGCGGCTGCTCCGCATTTGCCTGTTGATAGGCTCGGGCCGCCTGGCTTGCGGCTGGACTCTGTCCGGCTTCGGCCTGTTGCGGTCTCTGTGTCTGTTCCTTTTTCTGAGCGCCCTCGCTCGGGAAAGAGACGACGTTGTCTGTAGAGGTCTCGGCCCCGGGCGGTTCGGGCGTGCTTGCGGCCTCCTGCGTGCCCGGCGCGGCGACGGCGGGGGGCGGCTCGACATAATCCCTGAGCGACCCGTCAGCGTTGAATTTTCGTCGGTCGGTTACTTTGAACCCGGTATCTTTTTCATCGGCCATAGCTTTTCTTCCACACGGATAAAAATAAGTGCTTTCCCGAAAGAGGCTATGCTAACACAAGAGAGGTTAAAGGGTACAGAAGCCAGAAGTCAGGAGCCAGAAGTCAGGAGCCAGAAGTCAGAAGCCAGAAGTCAGGATCTCTCGTGCAGTCTCTCAATTATTTCCGAGTCAATGAAGCCGGAATCTGGCCGAGGCTGATTCTGTCTCCTGTCTTCTGGCTCCTGGCTCCTGACTTCTGGCTTCTCGCTTGCCGCTCCAGGATTGTTCATGTAGATTCAAGCTATGACCGATTCATCGCATCAGGCAGCAGGCGATAAATTCAGCGAGCTGGTTCGATTGATTGCGCGACTTCGAGCGCCGGGCGGCTGTCCCTGGGACCGCGAGCAGACGCACGAAAGCCTCAAGCCTATGCTCCTCGAAGAAGCCTATGAGGTCATAGAAGCAATCGACGACGGCAAGGACGAAGAGTTTCTGGGCGAGCTTGGCGACCTGTTGCTCCAGGTTGTATTCCACAGCCAGATCGCCGCCGAAGATGGCCGGTTCCGGATAGACGATGTCATCGAGCGGGTCTCGTCGAAGATGGTCCGCCGCCACCCGCACGTCTTCGGCGAAGACCGCGCTGAGACCTCAAGCGAAGTGCTCAGAAACTGGGAGGCCATCAAGGAGGCCGAGCTTGCCCAGAAGGGCAAGTCGTCCGATCACCCCGGCTCGATGCTCGACAGCGTTTCGACAAAGCTCCCGGCTGTGATGGAGGCGTTTCAGATGACCACGAAGGTC
>DASTET010001094.1:0-9576 GCA_035709445.1 Blastocatellia bacterium
GAGCTTGACCTTTATGATGAGCTGATGTCTTTCACGGACCTGACGCCGGAGCAGCAAGAGAACGATGTGCGTCTTCATGAAAGCGAGATGGTCGTTTCCGCTCCGCAGCCTGAGCCTGAGGCCGAGACAGCGCAGGCTGAAACAGCAGCGCCCGCGCCTCAGGCGCCGGAAACGTCTCGTCCCACATTCTCTTCAGACGGGATAACGCGCGCGGCCACAATAAGCGTTTATAAATCGCCTGCCCGGTCCGCCGAAGATGAAAGCTCCAATCAGAGCTTCATCGTGCTCGACGCAGAGGAGATCCTTGCAGAGAATGAGATGGAGAGCTTGATGGATGGGCCTGTCGCCGAAGACGAAGAGATAAGCGCCGAGGTGAATGAAACGTTGAGCGCGACCGGTCCGCTCGAAGTGCAGTTTTCGCCGGCCGCCGGTGAGGCTCGACCACAGGCCGCGTGCCGCGCGTGCGGTTATGAATCCGACGGCGAAGACATGTTCTGCCTGGGATGCGGTCTTCTGCTCAGCGAATCGGCATCCGATGAAGAGAAGAGCGCGGCGAGCGAGTAGTCTATATGCGCCGGATACGGCTCGGTGATTGCGAACGGTGAAATCTATTGTCCTTCCTGTGATGCGGTCCCGTCTGACCGTTGACCTCTGCGAACAAATCGGCGGCGGCTGTCTTCGACGGCGGCGCGAAGCGCCTCAAGGGCAAGCGCGGCGCAATGCGACTTTGCGGGAGGCAATCGGCCAAGCGCATCCGTGATCTCTTTTCGCGTCAGGGCTTCAAGCTCGCCGAGCGTGCGGCCTATGATCAGCTCGGTAAGGACAGATGCGGCGGCGATTGTAGGAGGGCATCCCTGCGCTTTGATCCTGGCGTCGACGAGCCTGTCGCCTTCCAATCTTATGGTCAGGCGCATTCGGTCCATACAGACCTGATTGACCACATCGCCCGTGCCCGAAGGGTCTTCGATCTCGCCCACATTGCGCGGGTTGGCTATATGCTCGGCTACCTGATTTGTATACATTGCGGCGGACGGTTCTCTAACTCAATGTCATCTCCGTCGATTCGCGTTCGTCGCCCGGCAGCATATCGCGCAACCGGCGAACGATCTCTTCGAGCGCAGCGACAGTATATAAAATCTCTTCGCGGGTCGTCTGTGCGCCCAGGCTGAACCTGAGACTGCCGCGCACTACTTCGCGATTGAGCCCCATCGCGGTCAGCACGTGGCTCGGCTCAAGCGAGCCCGAAGCGCAGGCCGAGCCGGTCGAGACGGCTATGCCCTTCAGGTCGAGCGCGATGAGCAGGCTCTCGCCGTCAATATCCCGAAAGCTCATATTGGATATGTTCGGCAGTCGTCGCTGGGCATCGCCGTTGATGCGGACATTTTGGATGCGGGCCATCACTTCGCGTTCAAGCAGGTCCCTAAGCTCGCGCATACTCTTCACGCGCTCGTCGAGGTGAATGCGCGCAAGCTCGGCGGCGCGGCCCAGCCCGACTATGCCGGGCACATTTTCGGTGCCCGCACGCCGGTCGCGCTCGTGGTGGCCGCCGTAAAGGAGCTTTGCAAGGCGAAGACCTTTTCTAATGTAGAGCGCCCCCGCGCCTTTCGGCCCGTGAATCTTGTGCGCCGAGAGCGATAAGAGATCGACTTTCAAGCTCCGGACATCAAGGGGGATCTTTCCTGCTGATTGAACGGCGTCGGTATGAAGATACAGGTGGGCGAGGCCGCGCGCGCGCGCTTCGCCGACAAGCTCGGCTATCGCTTCGACCGGCTGGATTGCGCCGGTTTCGTTGTTGGCCTGCATCACCGATATAAGAATAGTTTCATCCGAGAGGGCCGATTCAAAATCTTCGACTCGCATGATCCCGGCGCTATCTACCGGGAGCCGCGTGATGCGGAATCCCTCGCTTTCCAGCGCGTCGCAGGTGGCGAGCACCGCCGGATGCTCGATCTTCGTGGTGATGATGTGGCGGCCATGAGGCTTATGAGCTTCGGCAATTCCGCGAATAGCGAGGTTGTCGGCCTCGGTCCCCCCCGACAGAAAGACTATCTCTGAAGGCGACGCGCCGACGAGCGAAGCGACCTGGCGACGGGCGTTTTCGATAGCGGCTTTTGCGCGCTGACCGAACGAATGGACCGACTGCGCATTGCCCCACTCGCCAGAAAAAAAGGGGAGCATCACCTCCAACACTTCAGGGGCAACGGGCGTCGTCGCGCTGTTGTCCAAATAAACCTTCATAACAGTCTGGCGAGTCTAGCGAGTCGAGAGTCTGGCGAGTCGCTTTCATGATAGACATCGCTTTAATCATATGATGCAAAGTAATCAGCACCGTCAGGAGCAGGACTCGCTAGACCATTCCTGACTCGCCAGACTACTGAGCGTCTTTCCACTCTTCGTACCATGCCATTTGAATGGCTTCGAGCTTCTTCTCGTTCGAGTTCTTAGGGTCATCGGTGAACCCTTCGAGCGAGGTGACCCAGTGGTGCAGGTCCGTAAAGCGCACCGTCAGAGGATCGACATCAGGATGCGCTTCCATGAGCCTTATTGCAATCTCTTCCGTATCGGTCCATCCAATTTCAGGCATAAGTCCTCCAAAGGGCGCCGATCAATCGGGTATCTCTACCGTCACATCGCCGCGGACCACCGCCTGGCAGCCGAGCCGGGAGTGCAGCGTCAGCCCGTCGGCCATGTAGAGGCGGTCTTCTTCATCGTCTTCCATCTCGGAGACGTTCTCTTCGCCCTCTCTGATGATCACGTGACAGGTTGTGCAGGCGCAGTTGCCCCCGCAGGCGTGCTCCAGATGTACGCCGGAATTGAGCGCGATGTCGAGAAATGAACCTTCATTGCCGTGATCCTGATAGGGCGTCACGCCCGGCTCATACTCAACAGTCACAGGGTCTTCGCCCGCGCGAATAAACGTGACGCGATAGACCTGCTTCTCGGTTTCCGTAGCGGGTTCATCCATGACTGCGCTTACGCTTCCTTTCTTGAGTTCCATAATTATCCTTCGGCAACTTCGCTTGCCTTGCGGTCCTTTAGCGCCGCAAGCACCGTTTCGTCCATAATCAGCTCGGCCAGGTGTCGCGCAGCCTCGTCGAGCTGTTTGGTCTTTTCACGTATGAGCCGATGGTCTTCGCCTGCTATGGCCTGGCGTAATTCATCGATAGAGCGGCGTATCTCGGACTGCTCGTCTTCGCCGATCAATCCTTCGGCCTTTTCCGCCAGCGCTTTTTCGGCTGCGCGAAGCACCGTTTCAGCCTCGGTGCGCGCTTCGATGACGAGCCGCTTGCGCATATCTTCTTCGGCAAACTCCATCGACTCCATAAGCATTTTTTCTATCTGCTCGTCCGTGAGCCCGTAAGAAGGCTTGACCTCAATCGATTGCTCCTGCCCCGTGCGCAAGTCCTTCGCGCCGACGGTCAGTATGCCGTTGGCATCGATGAGGAATCGGACTTCGATGCGCGGCAGCCCCGCAGGCTGAGGCGGAATCCCCTTGAGCGTGAAGCGTGCAAGGCTGCGACAATCCGCAACGAGCTCGCGCTCGCCCTGGACGACGTGTATGTCGATGCCGGTCTGATTATCGACCCAGGTCGTGAACATCTCGGATGCCGAAGCCGGGATTGTCGAGTTGCGGCTTATTATCTTTGCCACGACCCCGCCCATCGTCTCTATGCCGAGGCTGAGCGGAGTCACATCGAGGAGCAGCAGATCCCTTCGCCCGCCCGAGAGGATGTCGGCCTGAATCCCCGCGCCCAGCGCGACCACTTCGTCCGGGTTCAGCTCGATATGAGGCCGCCGTTTGAAAAGCTCTTCGACTTTGCGGCGCACCACGGGGATTCGAGTCGAGCCGCCCACCAGAACTACTTCATCAATCTGTTCGGGATCGAGCTCGGCATCTCTTAGCGCGCGGCGGCAGGGGTCGAGCGTCCGCTCGACCAGGTCGGCTATCAGGCTCTCGAACTCGTCGCGTGTCAGCTCGCGACGATACTCGCCGTGGTCCGCGCCTAAATCGATGGCGATAACCGCCCGGTCCGACTGCGAAAGCTCGTGCTTTGCGTCGATGGCCGCTTTGCGAACCGTCTGAAACGCAGCGGGGTCATCATCGAAGCGATGGCCGGCGCGGGACTCAACCTCGTCGAGCACCAGGGTTATGAGCCGGTTATCGATGTCGTCTCCTCCCAGGTGCGTGTCGCCGTTCGTGGAGAGCACTTCGAAGATGCCTTCCTTGAGCTTGAGTATAGAGATGTCGAAGGTGCCGCCGCCCAGGTCATAAACGGCAACAAGCCCCTCTTTGCGTTTGTCTATCCCGTAGGCGAGCGAGGCGGCGGTCGGCTCGTTTACTATTCTAAGGACTTCGAGCCCGGCAAGGTGGCCCGCGTCTTTCGTCGCCTGCCGCTGCGCATCGTTGAAGTAGGCCGGGACGGTGATGACCGCCTGGGTCACCTCTTCGCCGAAATACTTTGACGCGCGCTCTTTCAGATCGCGGAGGATGAACGCGGAGATTTCGGGCGGGGTGAAGGTCCGCTCACCCATTTTAAAACGGATGACGTGCTCGCTTGCGGGCGCTATCTGGAACGGGACAAGGTTGAGGTCTTCCTCAACGTCCGCGCTGCCTTTTCCCATGAACCGCTTTACTGAATATATGGCCTTGTGCGGCTCGGTGATAAGTCGCCTGCGCGCTGCTTCGCCGACGAGCAGACGCTTCTGTTCTGCGTCGTAATAAACTATCGAAGGCACGAGCGCATCCCCCTGCTCGTCGCGGATGACCTGAGGGCCGTCGTCGCCCATAAAAGCGACGAGGCTATTCGTTGTGCCCAGGTCTATACCCACGACGCGGCCCGATTTCGGACGTCCGCTCATGCTCAGCTCTATAACCGGCATTCTCTAAATCTCCTCCCTTATATCGCGGACGAGGTTGCGAATATATGATCTGTGAGAGAGCATCTCGCTCATACGGTCGAGCGATGCTCTCTTTTCGGTTTCGTCCGCCGCTTCAATCGCGTGGTCCCATCTCTCAAAAAGAGCGAAGAGGCTCTCATCGATCTGGCCGAGCTTCTCTCGAAGGCCGGCGAGCGCCTCTTCAAGCGAAGCGCGGGCCTCGCCTATCTCGTCCTCATCACCCATCTTCTTTGCCGCCTTCATCTCTTCTCTCTGCATGTTCAGCTCGAAGACTTCTTCGAGAAGATCGGGCGGGGCCTTCTTTTCCGCCTCTTTGTAACCTTCAAGCGATAGAAGGTACTGCGCGCGGCTAACGGGGTCGCGCAGCGTGCGGTAAGCGTCGTTGAGAAGAGACGCGCGGTCGAGACTCGCCTGTCGCTCCGCATCGGTCGCGCTCATAAAATAGTCCGGGTGGAACCGGCGGCTGAGCGAATAGAAGCTCTTCTCAAGCGCGGCTTCGTCGAGCCGGAGCTTTCTCGGAAGGCCGAAGAACGTAAAGTAATCCAGGCCCGGCGTGACAGGCTGTATTCGCCCGCACTCCGAGCATATATGAATATCGGCTGACCGGGCCGCGCAATAGGCGCAGGCGGTCGAAGTATCGCCGCCCGTGTCGACTACAGGTTCCGTCATACGAACGATGTCTCAAAAAAATGATGGTTGAGTCGCTGCGGCGCCCAACCATCGATTCTGGCCTGAGCCAGTGTCTTGGCGCGAAAACCGCGCTGTGCTTACGTTGTTGCTACGCTTAAAGCCTCACAGCATCAAAGGTCGTGCGTTACACGGCAAACGATTCGCCGCAGCCGCAAGAACCGGCGGAATTCGGATTGACAAAGGTGAAGCCGCGCTGCATCAAGCCTTCGTCTTTATAGTCGAGCGTCGAGCCGTCGAGGTATAAGAAGCTCTTCATATCGACGAACAGCTTGACGCCGTCGACTTCGTAGACCTTATCACCGGGGCGCTCTTCGGTGTCGAGCGCAAGGTTGTAGCTCAACCCGGAACATCCTCCGCCTTTTATGCCGACCCTCAGACCGCCATCGGCGAGTCCCTGGTCGCGCATGATCTCGCGGACTTTTTCAACAGCTCTTGGAGTCAGTTCGATAGCCATCTTCTAATCTTGCCACTGCCTTTCCACGGAAAACCTTCACGCGTTTACCGCTGCCTCTTCGGTCTGCTCTTGATTCTGATTCTGCTTTTGCTGGTAGTCGCGGATGGCCGCCTTGATGGCGTCCTCGGCGAGCACCGAGCAGTGAATCTTGACCGGAGGCAGATTCAGCTCCTTGACGATCTCGATGTTCTTGATCTCGAGGGCTTCGTCGAGCGTGCGGCCCTTGACCCACTCGGTCGCGAGGCTTGAGCTGGCAATCGCCGACCCGCAGCCGAAGGTCTTGAACTTCGCATCCTCGATTATCTGCGTCTCAGGATTCACCTGAATCTGAAGCTTCATCACGTCACCGCACTCAGGCGCACCAACAAGACCCGTGCCGACTTTGGAGTCTTTCTTATCAAGGCTCCCGACGTTGCGCGGGTTGTTGTAGTGATCGATTACCTTATCGGAATAAGCCATTTTCGTTTCCTCTCTCCTATCAGTCTATGGTTCTGTCCTCTATTCGCCTGCCCACTGGACTTTGCTGAGGTCTACGCCCTCCTGGACCATCTCCCAGAGCGGCGAAAGCTCCCTCAGCCGGTTTACGGCCTCGTTTACGCGGCCTATCGTGTAATCAACCTCTTCGTTGGTATTGAACCGGCCAAGCCCGAATCTTATAGAGCTATGGGCCAGCTCTTCGCCCACGCCGAGCGCTTTGAGCACGTAGCTGGGCTCGAGGCTCGCCGAAGTGCAGGCCGAGCCCGACGACACGGCTATGTCGCTTATGCCCATCAGCAGCGACTCGCCTTCGACGTATGCGAACGACACGTTGAGATTGCCCGGCACGCGGTCGGTCGCGTGGCCGTTGATATAGACTTCGGGAATCTCGTCCATTATTCCCTTGCGC
This sequence comes from Blastocatellia bacterium, assembly GCA_035709445.1. Classification (GTDB taxonomy): domain Bacteria; phylum Acidobacteriota; class Blastocatellia; order UBA7656; family UBA7656; genus DASTET01. The sequence goes on from DASTET010001094.1 coordinate 6,930, forward strand.
AGCCTCTCGCGCAGCGCAAACACACGCTGGCTCTCTTCAGGCATATCGGCTTTTGCTATCTCAGCCGCTTTGCCGAGGCCCACGATGCCCGTGACGTTGAGCGTGCCGCTTCGCATGCCGCGCTCGTGGCCGCCGCCGTCCATCATAGGAACGAGCACGACGCGCGGGTTCTTGCGCCGCACGTAGAGCGCGCCCACGCCCTTCGGCCCATACATCTTGTGCGCCGAGAGCGAGACCAGATCGACGTTGAGCGCGTTGACGTTGAACGGAATCTTGCCCACGGCCTGTGTGGCGTCGGTGTGAAAGATCACGCCTCGCTCTTTACAGACCTTGCCGATTTCGGCTATCGGCTGTATCACGCCTATCTCGTTGTTGACGTGCATGACCGATACCAGAATGGTCTTATCGGTCAACGCATTTTTTACGTCGTCGGGCGAGATCAATCCGTCGCTGCCCACGGGCAGGTAAGTGACCTTGAAACCGCGTTTTTCGAGCTTCTTGCAGGTGTCGAGCACCGCCTTGTGCTCGGTGACGACCGTGATAATGTGATCGCCGCGCTCGTAATACATCTCGGCCACGCCCTTGATTGCCAGGTTATCCGATTCGGTCGCGCCGCTTGTGAATATTATCTCTTTCGAGGTAGCGCCTATCAGGTCGGCCACCTGTTTGCGGGCCGTTTCGATAGCCTCCTCGGCCTGCCAGCCGAATTGATGATTGCGGCTCGCCGCGTTGCCGAAAATCTCGGTAAAGTATGGACTCATCGCCTCGAACACGCGCGGATCGCACGGCGTCGTAGCATGATAGTCCATATAAATTGGGAGCTTAAGCGCCATAAAAGTTCAGTCTCCTTGAAGTTCTAAAAAGCCTCTTAATAATCTAGCCTTCCTCTTTACGTCTCCACTTCCCTACGCCACCTCGGCAGCCTCAGGCGCGGGAGCCTCATCTTCGCGCCTCGCTCGATCCGTCATTATGCGGTTGGATTTCAATCTAAGACCATAAACCACTTCGGGCTTCGGCTGGTTTATCAGGTCGGCCACTGTGATCGAATCGAGAAAATTGTCAATGTGCTCGGCCAGTTGCTTCCATATCGCGCCGCTCACGCAACTGTCGGCTATGCGACATTCGTCGACCGACTCGCCCTTGCTAAAGCAGGAGCTTGTATAAAGCGGCGGTTCGATAAGCCGCACTATCTCGCCTATAGTGATCTCGGACGGGTCGCGCGCCAGCACGTAGCCACCGTGCGGGCCGCGTATGCTTCGGACCACGTTGCCCTTGCGCAATTGCTGAAATAACTGCTCGAGAAACAGTAGCGAGATCCCTTCCCGCTTCGATATCGCCGCAAGCGAAACCGGTAACCCGTTTGAGTGTTGCGCGATATCGAGTATGGCCCTTACCGAATACTTTCCTTTTGTCGAAACTTGCATAACTTCCCGTCTAAACCGCCATCCCCATTTTAAATACATGATTAAAAAAGTCAAGTTTATTCTGAGTAAAACAGTCGGGTTTGTTCGGCTTATCTAAATGAATTAATAATTGGGTTTAATCCAGAGGATCAGCGTGCCAGGGTCTTGAGTTTTTGCAATCTCTCTTCGGCTGCGGCGAGCGTCTCATCTTTTTTGCAGAATGTGAATCGCACCTGACTGCTTCCGAGCCTCGGATCGTGATAGAAGCTGCTGCCGGGGACGACGGCCACGCCGACCTCTTTAACAAGAAAGCGGGCAAACTCCAGGTCATCCGTATAGCCGAAAGCCGAGATGTCGGTCATCACGTAATAAGCGCCGTCGGGGTCGAAGCATTTGAAGCCGACATCTTTCAGGACCGCGAGCATGCGCTCGCGCCGCGCCGTGTAGTCGTGCTGGAGTTTTTCGTAATAAGAGCGAGGCAACCGGAGCGCGTGAGCGCCCGCTTCCTGAAGCGGGGCAGCCGCCCCCACGGTCAGAAAGTCGTGCACCTTGCGAATCGCCGATGTTATCTCAGGCGGCGCTATCGTGTACCCGACTCGCCAGCCCGTGACCGAATAGGTCTTCGAGAGCCCGTTTATAGTTATGGTCCGCTCGCGCATTCCGTCGAGCGTGGCGATTGCGATGTGCTTTTTATCGTTAAACAGGATGTGCTCGTATATCTCGTCGGTGATTGCGATGGCGTTCCACTTATGACAGAGCCGCGCTATGACCTCAAGCTCTTCGCGGCTGAAGACCTTGCCCGTAGGGTTGTTCGGCGTGTTGATGATTATGGCTTTAGTGTTGTCGTTGAACGCCGAGGCAAGCTCATCATCATCGAAATGCCAGTCAGGCGCATACAGCGTCACATATCTTGGAGTCGCGCCCGATAGTATCGCGTCCGGCCCGTAGTTTTCATAAAAAGGCTCAAAGACTATTACTTCATCTCCGGGGTTTACTATGGCCATCATCGCGGCGATCATCGCTTCCGTAGAGCCGCAGGTGACCGTGATCTCGCGCTCGGGGTCGACCTCCAGCTCCAGATACCACGAAGACTTTTCGGCTATCGCGTTGCGAAAGTTCCTGGCTCCCCAGGTGATGGCGTACTGATTGATGTCGGCCATTATTGCATCGCAGGCGGCGAGCTTTATCTCTTCGGGCGCAGAGAAATCAGGAAAGCCCTGCGATAGGTTTATCGCGCCGTAGAG
>DASTET010001095.1:0-5690 GCA_035709445.1 Blastocatellia bacterium
TTCGGTCATGCCTTATCAAGAAGAGCCGCGCGACGTCCCTGTTCGCTTCATCATCGAACCGGCGCCTGAGGCCCTGAAGTCTAACTTCATCCCCATCGTCATCGCAGGCGGTGTTGAAGGACGTGATAAAGCGAAAGCCACCTACGATAAGCTGCTCAGATCTGCGCAGTCGCTCTATGAAAAAAATGTCGCCTATTACGAGCGGCTCAAGAATGAAACCGTAAGCATCCACACTCCTGACGAACGGCTCAACACTGCTTTTGATTGGGCAAAGGTCGGCGTCGATAAAGGGATTGCCACAAACCCGCATCTCGGCACAGGGCTGCTGGCAGGGTTTCGCACATCGGGAGAAAGCGAACGCCCCGGATTTGCCTGGTACTTCGGGCGCGACGCGTTGTGGACCGCTTTCGCGATCACTTCGTACGGCGATTTCGCTTCGACACGGACGGCCCTCGATTTTCTGATGAAGTATCAGCGTGAAGACGGAAAGATTCCGCATGAAATCTCCCAGAGCGCGGCGCTCATTCCCTGGTTTAAAGATTATCCTTACCCGTGGGCGAGCGCCGATGCAACGCCGCTTTATATCATAGCCCATGCAGACTACTGGCGGGCGACCGGCGATATCGCTTTTATAAAGAAGAGCTGGGATTCGATTGTAAGGGCTTATCGTTTCAGCTCTGCAACCGACACGGACGGCAACGGCTTGATCGAAAACACCGGCGTCGGCCACGGCTGGGTCGAGGGCGGCGCGCTCTACCCTCCGCACGAAGAGATTTACATGCAGGGATTGTGGGTAGAGGCGTTGCGCGGCATCGCAGAACTGGCCGATCAGGTGAACGACCGTAAACTTGCTGCTGAGGCGCGCGCCGCCGCCGAGCGGACGCGCGCGGCAACTGAGAATGTTTACTGGCTGCCGCGAGACGGTTTCTACGCCTTTGCGACCAATCGCCCACAGGCCACGCTTCGAATTGCCGAGCCGGGGCCGAACCGTGATCGCCGCCAAACTCGTTTGGACGCGCTCAGCCGTACTCGTTTAGTAGATGAGGACACCGTTCTTCCCGCCGTGCCGCTCTGGTGGCGCGTCCTCGATGATGGGCGCGCGCAATCGGAGATCGATCACATCGGAAGCGGCGCGATGGCTACGGACTGGGGAACGCGAATCATCTCCGGACGCAGCCTCTTGTACGACCCGCTCTCATACCACTACGGCTCGGTGTGGCCGCTTTTCACCGGCTGGGCTGCGATGGGAGCATACCGATATGGCCGACCGCACGTCGGCTATCAGGCACTGATGGCGAACGTCTTATTAACCTACGACGGCGCGCTTGGTTATGTGACCGAGTTACTGTCGGGCGATTTCAATGCGCCATTCGGTCGGTCGTCACATCATCAAGTCTGGTCGGAAGCGATGGTAGTGACCCCCGCCGTACGAGGTCTGCTAGGAGTCGAAGTAAGCGGGGGAGGGCGCGGCCTGAGCTTTGCGCCTCAACTGCCGGCCCACTGGGACCGGGTTGCAGTGCGCAATGTTGCGGCAGGCGATGCGCGCTATGATATATCGCTCGACCGGACGGCCGGGCGAGAGACAGTCAAGATCATACGGCGCACGCCGGAGGACTCAGCTATCAATCGCGGCCCGGCTGCTCCGGTACTAACAATCGTCGCGCCCGCCTTCCCGCTGGATGCGCGGATCAACAGGGTGCTTGTCAACGGCCGGGCCGCACGGTTCCAGGTTGCCCGCGCAGGCGATGTGCAGCGCGCGGAAGTCGCTGTTGAGCTTACGTCGGAGACGGCACAGGTTGAGTATATTTATGATGAAGGCACAGAGGTTTATATCGAACCTCAGGCCCTCGTTCCCGGCGCAAGCAGTCAGGGCCTGCGCATTCTGCGATCCCGCGCCGATGCGAGCGCATTACGCCTGTCGCTGGAAGGGCGGGGCGGGCGCGCTTATCAACTGCGAGTAAGGACTTCGCGGCGGCTCGGCGAGACAAGCGGTGTTAGGAAGGCTGAGGCCGGCGAGCGCGATCCGCAACTGCTCGTAAGCTTCGAAGGGCCGGAGGAATCCTATGTCCGCCGCGAGCTGACCATACCGTTACTTGAGAGAAAATAGATGCCATCAGGCGATCTGAGCAGATGGCTATGGCGACCTTGTAGCAGTTATGCAATAGAGGATATTTTCCAGGAGGGTTTGATAATGGCGAAACAATGGGTCAGGAAGCTCTCTGTTGCTTTCATAATCTCCCAGCTAACACTGTCTCTTTCTGCGATTGCTCAGACCGGGCATATGCCGGAGAGGGCCACAAATGAGCAGCTTCAATCCGTACGAAAGTACATCAAGCAGAGCTGGCATACACTTTCACGCTCGAACGCGCGGCTTGCAGATGCCGCAGTAGATCCCAAACTCCATCTGCCCCCCGACGCGAAATGGTCGGTCTATGTCTCGCGCAAAGAGGACATCAAACAGGTCGAAAAGTCGCTCGCCTCGCAGATGGCCGCGGCGGACTTCACTAAAATCGTTTTGCGCCAGTTGCCTGACGACGAGAAAGAGATTCGAGAGCATGGTCTGCTTTATCTGCCTCATCCATACGTAGTGCCGGGCGGGCGCTTCAATGAGATGTATGGCTGGGACAGCTACTTTATTCAGGTCGGGCTCCTTCTGGACGGCGAAATCGATCTGGCCAGGAACATGATCGATAATTTTCTTTACCAGGTAGAGCATTATGGGAAAGTCCTGAATGCCAACCGCACCTATTACCTGACGCGATCACAACCGCCCTTTCTCACGCAGATGATTCTCGGTGTTTATCGAAAAACACGAGACCGGAAATGGCTTCAAAGCACTGTCGGCACGATAGAGAATTACTATCGTTTCTGGATCAGCGAGCCTCACGCGGTTAAAGAGACCGGGCTTTCGCGGTATTACGATCTGGGCGAGGGCCCGGCGCCGGAGGTCATATCGGACGAGCGCGATGAACAGGGTAGGACCCATTACGACCGCGTGAAAGAGTATTACCGCACACACGAGGTCAGGGACTACGACCTGAGCCGGTATTACGACAAAGAGAAAGACGAGTTGACACCGCTGTTCTACAAGGGCGACCGCTCGATGCGCGAATCGGGATTCGACCCGTCAAACCGTTTTGGGGCGTTCAATGTAGATATCATACATTACAACCCGGTATGCCTTAACTCGCTGCTCTACCTTATGGAGACCGACGCGGCTGAGATAATGAGAATACTTGGCCGCGCGCAAGAAGCGGCACGCTGGACGGCCAGAGCTTCAGAGCGCCGTCTGAGAATCAACCGCCTGATGTGGGATGAAAAGGACGGGCTCTACTACGACTATAACTTTGCCGAAAAGAGGGTGCGTCGGTACCCGTTTGTGACCTCTTTTTACCCCCTGTGGGTCGGAATAGCCGACCGCAGGCAGGCCGCGCGGGTAGCGGCAAACCTTCATCTGTTCGAGCGAAGAGGCGGGCTTCAGACAAGCACGAATGTGAGCGGCAGCCAGTGGGATGCGCCCTTCGGGTGGGCCCCTATGCAGATGATCGCTGTCGAGGGTTTGCGCCGATACGGCTACGTGAAGGAGGCCAACCGGATCGCAGCCAATTTTCTCTCGATGGTCCTCAAAGAGTTCATAGAACATAACGGCATTGTGGAGAAGTACGATGTAGAGCGGCGCGAGTCCGATGTCAGCTCCGGCATAAAGTTCGGCTACACGGCTAACCAGATTGGCTTCGGCTGGACGAACGCCGCATTCGTAGATATGTACGGTGATCTGCCTGAAGAAGAAAAGCCGAAGGCGCTAAACCTGAGCGGCCTCGTGCTGCCTCAGCATAAGCCGAAATAACCACAGAGGGCGCGGAGTAGCATACCTCCGCGCCCTCTGTGGTGAGTCTATTTCTCGTGCGGCTCGTTTCAGCCACCGGTCAGAATGTAAATCTCAGCCCGAACTGCCATTGCCGCATTCGCCCGATGTTGGGGGCAAGGCTGGTTATCCTGCCCACGTCGGCGCTGTCGACTTCGGTGTTGGGCTGACCGAGGTTGACTTTGTTAAAGATATTGAAGGCCTCGGCGCGGAACTCCAGCTTCGTGCCCTCGGTTATTCTGAAGTTCTTGAACAGCGAGAGATCGGTTTGAAAGAACGTAGGCCCGCGCAGGCTGTTGCGGCCGGCGTTCCCGAACTGGCCCGTGGCCGCTCTGGCCCAGGGCGTTCCCGGCCCGATGCCGCCCAGGAACCATTGGTCTTGATCCCTGTCCCCAGGGTCCGGGTCGCCTATGCGGTCGGGTCTGCAAGGCCCCGCGTTGACCGAGCAGTTCGCGCCCGACACGGTAGGCGTAAACGGCAGCCCGCTCATCCAGGTGGTTATGGAGTTGAGCTGCCAGCCGCCGATTATCGCATCAACCACCCCGGACGCGTCCGACAGGAACCTCCTGTTGCGACCGATGGGCAAATCCCACACTTCCGAGAACAGGAAAACATGCTTACGGTCGAAGCTGGTCGGGCCGTAGCCGATATCGCGATTGTGGATGAAGTAATTGTCATCATAGTTCCTGGCCGCCGAGAGCGTGTAGTGGGCCAGGATGTTGAGGGTTGAGAACCGCGTCTCAAATTTGGCCTGCATCGCGTTATAGCGATTGTCCGCGCAGTTGCAGTAAAAAGTTATACCCTGAGTCCACCCGAAGCGGTTGAAGAAGGGTCTGCGCTGAGCCTCCGGCACGCCGAGCTCGCTTCTCGGGGAATTCGCATCGATCGCCGGGCCATCGCCCGCGAAGACGTGAGTGCCCTTGTTGCCGACGTAGCCCACCTCGATCGAGGCGTTATTGGTGAGCTGGTGCTGGACCGTGACGTTCCAGGCGTCGAGCGTCGGCAGCGTCATTTCGAAAGGACGCGCGCGGGCCGATATCCCGTTCGGCAGCGGTATTCGGCCGTTTGAAGGTATGGGTGGGAAGAACGGCGCATCCGGGCCTTCACTCAGGTTGAACACGCTATTGAAAGGATCGGTCGTGAGGTCCTGAAGCGCCAGGACCGGCAGGTTCTGTGTGACGGCGTGGCCGAAAATCGACCCGAACACGCCTATGTCGAAGCTGCGGCCGTAGCCCGCGCGAATCACGGTCTTGTCCGACAACTGGTAGGCTATGCCGAGGCGCGGCGCGAATGCCTTGTAGGTGGGGTCTACGTTGAAGTGGCGGTTGACATCTCCCACCCCGCCGACAAACAGCTCGCCCGTTTCCAGGTTGAGCAGGCTCCCTGTTCCAGCCTCTTTGATTCTCTCAGGGAATATAAGCTCCCAGCGCAGCCCGTAATTGAGTGTGAGCTTCTGGGTGGCGCGCCAGGTATCCTGCCCGTAGAAAAACCAGCGGCGCTGGCGCTCGGCCGCATCCGTGGAGGTGCCTACGAACCTGTTGAAGTTACTCACCCTGCCCAGCAGGAACGTTGCGAGCCCCTCGCCCCCGCTTGTAGTGCCATCAGGGTCGACGGAAGCGGTCCCGGCCTGGCGGAAGAATAGCTGCCCGGACCGGTGCGCGTCCGACGGCACGCGCAGGTTCATCGCGTAGCGTATATCGGCGCCAAACCTGTAGGTGTGATTACCGCGTATGAGGCTCCAGTTGTTGACGAACTGAAACTGCTGCTCCTGTTGATCGAGAGGGCAGTTGCAGCCGTTGGCAAACAGCGAGAAGCCGAATTTGAA
>DASTET010001096.1:0-7957 GCA_035709445.1 Blastocatellia bacterium
CAACTGCTGGGTCGTAAAGGTGAGCGGCCCCCATAGGTCTACGGTCTGGCCAAACTCGCGCCCAAATTCGAAGCCGGGCGGCATTATGCCGACTACGGTGTGGCCCTCTCCGTTGAGGGTGATCTCCCGGTTGATGATGTCGGGGTCGGCGGCGAAGCGAGCGCGCCAGAACCTGTCGCTCAGCACGACCACGCGGTTGCGGCCCGGCTGGTCTTCTTCAGGTGTAAACGTGCGCCCCTTTGCCGCTCCCACGCCCAGCGTAGAAAAGAAGTTCGGCGTGACCTGCTGACCCGACACTCGCTCGGGCTCGCCCTGCCCCGTAAGGTTGGCGGGCCAGCCCGAAAGCGCGGCGACGTTCTCGAATGACCGGGCGTTATCACGATAATGCGTGTACCCGAATGCGGAGACCGATGCCTTCAAGTTGATCTTCGGGTAATTGTGGTTGATCAAGACGAGCTGTTCGGGGTTTTGATAGGCAAGCGACCGCAGGAGGATGGCGTTCACAACGCTGAAGATGGCGCTGTTAGCGCCTATGCCGAGGGCCAGCGTTATGACTGCAACGAGAGTAAATCCGGGACTTTTCTTGAGCATTCTGAGCCCGTATCGAAGGTCCTGTAGCAAGGTTCTCATCGTTTCTTCTCCTATAAAACCGGTAAACTCTTTCGACTCTGTGTAATGGCAATGGATTTATCTACAGTTTCTTATACTGTATTTAGCGCTCCCGAAGTTCCATTCGATCCGCGCATGTCTCGGTAAATATACGGCTCGTCTGCGTTTAAAATTAATTCTTGCGCTTAACCGGAATATGGATGATCATAGGCGCATTGCCCCTTCTTACGGAATTTGCCTTGCTCCAGCGAGCACAACCGAAAGTCTATGCAAACAATCACTTCCCCGCTCATCGGCGATGAGCCAGCCAGATTAGATGTGCTGCGCAGCTATAATTTCAAAGACCTCGATAACGACCAGACGTTTTGCGAGCTTACGCAACTGGCCTCTCGTCTCTGTTCGGCCCCGGTTGCATTTCTGAGCCTGATCGATGAAGACGGGTTTCGTTATAAAGCGAGGACGGGGCTCGAAACGCTCGACTCCGCGCGCGAAGACCCGCTCTGCTCTCTTGCGGCGATCAACCCGGGGCCTTTTGTCATAAACGACTTTGCCGAAGACGAGAGGTTCGCCGGTAACCCGTTCGTAAGCTTTATGCCCGGCGCAAGGTTTTATGCGGGCGCGCCGCTCGTCACCCCTGAAGGGCTAGCGATAGGCGTGCTCGCTGTGATGGACTCGAAGCCGCGTGAGCTTGACAGCCAGCAACTCGGCACGCTCGCGACGCTTGCGCGGGCCGCGATGGACCACCTCAATTACAGGCGCGCGAGCCTTGAGCTTGAGCGCGTCCTGACCGAGCAACAGAGTCTTGAAGAAATACTTCAGACGACCGATCAATTGCTCGACAGGCTCAAAGAGCAGAACTCCGCGCTCACAAAGTTCAACACGATGCTCAAAGAGAAGTTCGCCGAGCACAAGATAGCCTTCGATGCGGTTGTTTCGAGCCAGGAGCGGTACTCGCTTGTCGTGCGCAGCGCCAACCAGGGGTTGTGGGACTGGGACCTCAGGACCAACAAGATATATTTCTGTCCGCGATGGGCCGAGATGCTCGGCCACGAAGAAGCCGAGATAGGCAACAGCCCCGACGGCTGGCTCAACCGCGTACATCCGGAGGACCTCGAAGCGGTCCACGCCGAGATGGTGGCGCACCTTCTGGGGCTTACGCCCGGATTTCACAGCGAGCACAGGCTTCGTCATAAGGACGGGCAATACAGGTGGATGCTCAGCCGGGGCCTGGCCGTGCGCGATGGCACCGGGATGGTCTATCGGATGGCGGGCTCGCTGAGCGACACGACCCCGCAGCGCGAGGCCGAAAAACAGCTCCTGCACAACGCCTATCACGACGTGCTTACGGGGCTGCCGAATCGAGCGCTTTTCATGGATCGGCTCAACCGGTCGCTGGGCAGGGCAAGACACCGGGATGGTTACCTGTTCGCGGTCCTCTTTCTCGACCTCGACCGGTTCAAGGTAATCAACGACAGCCTCGGCCACCCGGTGGGAGACGATCTGCTCGTCGCGCTCGCCCGGCGGCTGGAAGGCTGTCTCAGACCGGGCGATATGGTGGCGCGGCTCGGCGGCGACGAGTTCGCCATCATTCTCGATCACCTGAAGCACATAAAGGACGCCATACAGGCGGCCGAGCGGATTCAAAAAGAGCTGTCGATGCCCTTCAACCTGAACGGGCACGAGGTCTTCGCCTCGGCAAGCATCGGCATAACCACAAGCCTCATCCCTTATGAGGCCCCGGAAGACTTTCTTCGCAACGCCGACACCGCTATGTACCGGGCAAAGGAGCAGGGGCGCGGGTGCTTCGAGCTGTTCGACACAGGGATGCACGAGACCGCGCTCGCCGTTATGCAGCTTGAAAACGATTTGCGGCGCGCGTTCACACGCGACGAGTTCAAGGTCTATTACCAGCCGATCATCTCGCTCGAGAACTGGCACATCGCCGGGTTTGAAGCGTTGCTCAGATGGCCCCATCCCGAACAGGGATTCATCTCCCCGATGAAGTTCATCCCGGTGGCCGAAGAGACGGGGCTCATAATCCCTATAGGTTACTGGGTCCTGCGCGAAGCGTGCGAGCAGCTTCGCGTCTGGCAGCAGCAGTTCCCCTCGACGCCGCCGCTCAGCATCAGCGTCAACCTCTCAGGGAAACAGTTTGGACAGCCCGACCTGATCGAGCAGATAAAGAAGATACTCGACGAGACCGGCATCCGGCCCGGCACGCTCAAGCTTGAGATTACAGAGAGCGCAATCATCGACAACACCGAAACGGCGGCCTCCATGCTAAAGCAGATCAAATCACTCGGCATCAAAGTCTCCCTCGACGATTTCGGGACGGGCTACTCTTCGCTCAGCTACCTTCACCGCTTCCCCATAGACACCTTAAAGGTCGACCGGTCGTTCGTAACGCGCATGAACCTGCCGAAGAACTCCGAAATAGTCCGCACCATCGTCACGCTTGCAAGCAATCTAGGCATGGACGTTATAGCGGAAGGCGTCGAGAGCGGAGAGCAGATAGTTCAGCTTTCCGGCATGAACTGCGAGTACGTGCAAGGCTACCTCTTCTCTCAGCCAATAGACAGCGAAGCTGCTCAAAGACTGCTCGAAGAGACCCACCAGAAGGGGCTCGGTCAGCCCGGCATGGCCATCTAAAAAGAAATGAACAGGATTAACAGGATCAATGGAAATAGATAGTAACTACTCAGCCCCGTAGCGGCGACCTCTCGATAGCAAAGTGGCTCAGCCCGAAAGCCTGGCTCCGTCGGAGCCACCTGTTGTGCATTCAATAGAGGTAGCTCCTACGGAGCCAGGTATTACTTCTATGCTTTATTGCTATCGAGAGGTCGCCGCTACGCGGCTTTTCGGCTGAGCAGTTACAATAGATAAGCAAAAGAGACTGATTTGATTCACTTCTCTCGTCAATCCTGTTAATCCGCAATCGGTCTTTGCCCGCAGGTCTTGTTAATCCCATAGATCCTGTCTGATCATGATGAGGTGAAGAGAAAGGATAGACCGTTTATGACAGAAAAATCGGAAGACGCAAGGGCGCTCAGGGCGGCAAAGACTTTGAAAAACGCCGCCGACTGGAAAGCGCTCGCCGCATGGCAGGAGGACGGATACTACAGGCTTGAGACCGAAGATACCGGAGATGTGCCGGTTCGCCTCTTTCTGACCCCGGCACTGCTCGAAGCCGCCGAAGACCTGCTCTATCGCCAGATCGTCAACGCCACGCGGTTCTCCGGCGTAAAGCTCGTCGCCATCACGCCCGACGCGCACTACGGGTACGGCGTACCCGTAGGATGTGTGATACTGACGGACGGCGAGGCGGGCGCGGTCGCCATGGGCCCGGTGGGGTACGATATAGGGTGCGGGATGGTCAGCGCGAAGTCTGATATCCCCGCCGAAGAGGCGACGTATGAAAAGAAGATGGCCTTCAACCGCGCCGTCATGAAGAGGGTGAGCCTCGGCGCGGGCGGCCGCAGCATAAAGCTCGGCCATCTCGACGAGCGAGAATTCTACGATCTCGTCCGAGGCGGCGCCGAGTATTACGTCGGCAAATACGGCACGAGCTTTGACCGCTCTCGCGCCGAACGCCATCGCCTTCCGGTAGATGACGGATGGCGGCCGCTTCTGGGCGGCAAGGGCCGGCCCGAAAGAGGCATGTCGCAGCTCGGCTCGCTCGGCGGAGGTAAAACTGGTTGCCTCCCAGCTATAGCAATATAGCTGCAACAAACTCGTGCATATCGGGAAAGTCTGAGATGATGATTCCGAGGGAAGGTTCAAATACCCCCGTAGAGAGCATAGGCACTTGGGCATCCCACGCGGATGAAGATGTGCTCCGACCTACACCGAATAAGGAAGGTGTAGAGCCAGGCGGAAACGACCTGGCCTCTATGCAGTCGTATAAGAAGTTTTGGGCGGATGAGCAGGACAGTTACATTCTGGTCCACACAATCGAAGAGTCGGCTGCGGCGCTCGGACGAAGCACACAGAGCATAAAGATGCGATTGTGGAGACTGCATAGTAGTAACAAGTAGAACCATTTCATCGAGCTACAGCGATGCGAGCGGACCGGGACGCTCTTCGTTCAGGCGCACACGGGCTCTCGCGGGTGGGGGCACGGGCTCGCGACAAACTATTTCGAGATGGCGCGGGCCGAAAAGCCCGATCTCATCACCGATATCGATCTCGGATACTTCACGCCGGATTCGCGCCACTACTACGATTATCTGAATGCGGTCGCTTCGGGCGGGAACTACGCCATCATCAACCGCCTGATAATCTTCGAGCAGGTGGCCGAAGCCTTCGCCGAAGTCTTCCGGGGCGAGCTTGAGCTGATTTACGAGATAAGCCATAACCTTGTGCAGAAAGAGTGGCACCCGGAGTTCGGCGAGGTGTGGGTGCATCGCAAGGGGGCGACGCGCGCATTTCCTGCGGGCCACCCGGCGCTCGCCGGGACTGTCTGGGAGAGCACAGGCCACCCGGTCCTCATCCCCGGATCGAACAAAGACTGGAGCTACATACTCCGGCCCGCAGCAGGCGCGGTCAATAGCGGCTTTTCCGTAAACCACGGCGCGGGCCGCCGTCTTTCGAGAGGCGAAGCCGTTCGCACTCTCGACCAGCGCGCCATCGACCGCGAGTACGCCGAGGCCGGGATACTCGTCAACACCGACGGGCGCGTCCCCATAGATGAATCGGCCCCCTGCTATAAGCCCATCGAAGAGATTATTACGGCGGTCACACAGGCCGGGCTCGCCACGGTCGAGCATAAGCTGTGGCCGCTCTCTTCGCTCAAAGGCACAGACGGGGCGAGGTCTCGCAAGAAGAAAAGTGGCGGCAGGTCGGCGCCTCAAAAGACGAGCGAGCATTATTAAGCCGCAGATGAGCGCATATTATCGCGGATTGGATAGCTCTAATCCGCGGTAATATGCGCTCATCTGCGGCTGTTGCGGTTGCCGACCTTCGCTTATAATCTCTGCCATGCGAAAGCTCGATTCTATTCTCGTTCGTTTCATCAGCACAGGTCTGGTCATATCACTGGTTAGTCTCGCGGCGGGCGCGCGTGAGCAGGACGACAGCCGCGAAGCGCCTTTTTCGCCCCGGCTGCTCTCAGAGATGAAGCGGCTTCACGAGGCCGCGATTGCAAGCGATTATGCTTATCGCCAGGTCGCTCACCTCTCAAATAACATCGGCCCGCGTCTGAGCGGCTCGCCACAGGCCGAGCACTCGGTCAAATATGTCGCCGAAAGGATGCGACGGCTTGGCCTCGATGTGAAGCTCGAAAAGGTCATGGTCCCTCACTGGGTGCGCGGAGAAGAGACGGGCGCGCTCCTAGAGTATGCGGGGCAGGCTCCGGGGACTGCTCAAAAGATAATACTCACGGCGCTTGGCGGCTCGGTCGCCACGCCCTCCGAAGGGATCACGGCGGAAGTGGTCGTCGCCGAGAGCTTCGATCATCTTCAATCTATGGGCCGTGAAAAGGTGGCGGGCAAGATAGTCCTCTTCAACGTCCCGTTCGATCAGCGCATGGCCGATCAGGGTTTTGCGGGCGACGCGTACGGCCAGGCCGTCGCCTATCGAGGTGGAGGCGCGAGCGCGGCGGCGCGACTCGGGGCGGTGGCCGCGCTAAACCGCTCGGCCGGCGGAGCAGATTACCGTCTGCCTCATACGGGGGCCATGAACTATTCGCCCGACGCCCCGCGCATACCAGCCGCCTCGGTCGCGGCAGAGGACGCGGAGTTGATAGCGCATCTCGCCGCGCAGGGGAGGGTCCGCATGCGACTGGTCCTCACACCGAAGACGCTCCCCGATGCGGAGAGCCACAACGTGATTGCCGACATCAAAGGAAGTCAGAGCCCGGAGCAGATAGTTATAGTCTCAGGCCATCTCGATTCGTGGGACCTGGGCACGGGCGCAATCGACGACGCATCGGGGGTGGCAGTAGCGATGGCGACCGCGCAGCTTATAAAGCAACTCGGGCTCAGCCCGCGCCGCACCATCCGCGTCATCGCGTATATGAATGAAGAGAACGGGCTCAGGGGCGGCACTACTTACGCAGAGAACCAGAAGACGAACCTCGCCAACCATTTCGCCGCAATCGAGAGCGACTTCGGCGCGGGCCACCCCGTAGGCTTCTTTGCGCACGTCGATGAAAAAGCCCTGCCGCTGCTTCAGCCGATAGCGAATATGCTGCGCAGCTCGGGCGCGGGCGTGATAAGGTTTGTCAACAGGCCGGTGGGCGCGGACATCTCGCCGCTCGAAACGGCGGGCGTGCCGGGTTTCGCTCCGATTTCGGACGGGCGAGCCTACTTTAATTATCATCATACGGCTGCCGATACTCTGGACAAGATCGTGCCGCGTGAGCTTCAAGAGAACGTCGCCGTGGTGGCGGTGCTGGCTTACGCCCTTGCCAATCTGGCCGAGCCGCTGCCGCGCAGATGAGTGTCGAGGTTTGAGCATCAGGTCGAGGGGATGATCCTTCAATTCAAAAAGAGCTAAAGGAGGGAATTGAACATTGAACGAAGACCTAACAAGAATGATTCCTGAGTTCACCAGGCGAGAGTTTGTGGTGACCTCGCTCGCAATGGGATTTGCGATGGCTGTCCGTCCCGTGTCGGCGCAGACCATCACTACAGACACGGCCGGGCTTGTCGCGGGCGAGGTGAAGATTCCTGTCTCCGACGGCGAGATACCGGCGTATCGGGCCATGCCCGAAAAGGGCACGACCTTTCCGGTGACGCTCGTCGTGCAGGAGATATTCGGCGTGCACGAGCACATAAAGGATATATGCCGCCGCTTCGCCAAGGCCGGGCACATGGCCATAGCCCCTGAGCTTTACGCGCGACAGGGCGACGTCTCTAAAATGACCAACATCAACGAGATCATCTCGACCGTGGTATCAAAGGTCCCGGACGCTCAGGTCATGTCGGACCTCGACGCAACGGTCCGGTGGGCGGAGAAGACCGGGAAGGGCAACACCGCAAAGCTCGGCATAACCGGGTTCTGCTGGGGCGGTCGCATAGTCTGGCTCTACGCCGCTCACAGCCCAAAGCTCAAAGCCGGTGTGGCCTGGTATGGTCGCCTCGTGGGCCAGCCAAGCGAGCTCTTCCCAAAACACCCTATCGATCTCGTCTCGCAGCTCAAGGCCCCTGTGCTCGGACTGTACGGCGGGGCCGACAGCGGCATCCCCAATGAAACGGTCGAGCGCATGAACAAGGCGCTCAAGGAGGCGGGCAAGCCGTCGGAGATCATACTCTATCCCGACACGCCGCACGGGTTTTATGCCGATTACCGCCCGTCTTATCGAAAAGAACAGGCGCAAGACGCCTGGCGGCGATTGCAGGAATGGTTC
>DASTET010001097.1:0-7866 GCA_035709445.1 Blastocatellia bacterium
GTGGCATCGGGCGCGGCCATTCTGGGATTGAGCCTCGTTACCCGCTATCCGCTCGGTGCGATAAAGCTGGTCTCATTCCCGACTCATGGGGTGATCGAAGCGCTTGCGGGCGCGGCGACCGCGCTTGCGCCCTGGACGCTCGGATTCAGCAAGAACCGGTGCGCGACATTGACGCACATGGCAAGCGGCATCGGCACGCTCGCAGTCGTAGCGATTACCGACTACCAGGCAGCCGAAGGCAGGTATGGCAGGTACAGGCGAGGCGAGCGCGGCGCAGGACTTGCCGAGCAGATTCGCGGCCAGGAGGAGGTTTTGCAGGAGCTTGAGAAGACCGGGCAGGTCGATGTCGGCCCCGAGACCCATGTGCCAAGGACGGCGTGGACCGGTCGGCCTATGTGAAGCGGGAAAAAGAGAACACAGATGAACACAGATCATCTTGTGTTCATCTGTGGTTTCGTTCTTCTCTATTGACCGTCGAATTCGGGCCGCTCTTTCACTTCTTTGGCGCGCTCGTCGAGGTGCTCTTTAATCTTCAGGTGCGGCACGCCTTCCCGAAGCCATGCGGGAGCGGGCTTGCCTTTAAGGTGATGATCGAAGAATTCGAGCATTCGCACGGAATAGTCCTTCCGGTTTTCGAGCTTCGCCAACCCGTGATTCTCGCCCTTGTACTGAAGCATCACGACCGATTTTCCGAGCCGCCTGAGCGTGTTGAAGTATTCGATGCCCTGCGTGAAGTCGACCGCGCCGTCCTTATCGTTGTGAAGGATTATCAGCGGCGTCTTCACGTTCTTTGCGTGATAGACGGGCGAGTTCCGGGCGTAGGCTTCCAGGTTGTCCCAGTAGCCGGTTGTAAACCGCCCCTGGCTGCTCTCGAATATGGGCTGGTTCGCGGAGCCCGTGTTCCAGTAGATAAGGCTGTACATGCTTATCATATTCGTGAGCGGCGCGCCCGCTATGGCTGCTTTGAAAGCATCGGTCTGCGTGACAAGAAACGCCGTCTGATAGCCTCCCCACGAATGGCCGTGGATGGCGACGCGGCTGCGGTCCACGACGCCGGTCTTGATCGCCGCTTCGAGCGCGGGCAGCACGCACCACGCCGCGGACATCCCAGGATCGTTTACCCGGTAGACGATGTCGGGCATAAACACGGCGTACCCCTGGCTCGTGTAGAGCGATTTATTGAAACCGCCTACGGAAGGCGAGGTGTAGAAGTTGAGCCCCTGCGAGAGCTTCTCATATATGTAGACGATTGTCGGATAGCTCTTGCCCGGCTCGTAGTTCGCGGGAAGAAAGAGAGCGCCCTGTAGCTTGTCGCCCTTCGCGCTCGTATAGTCGATCAGCTTTACGCCCTTGGACCAGAGGAAATTCTTCTTCTGCGGGTTTGCATCGGTCAGTCTCTTGCCTTCCTTGAGCGATGCGTCCGCCGCGTAGTAGTCGGGGTATGTCTCGAAGTTCTCCCGCGTGTAGAGATACCTGTCGGCGTTCTTCGCCTTTATCAAGCCGCCGAAGCCCGCGTCATCCCACAGCAGCGGAGTGACCTTGCCGTTCTCTATACGCGCTATCCCGGACTTCTTCGTCCACTCCCCGTACATCCCGACGTAGATAGGCTTCGAGGTGTCTATTCCCTTCTCTTCCGGATCGATCCTGTAGCGGGTGCGATAGCGGACCTGGTCTTTCTTGCCGTTGGCGGTCAGGTTAGTCGCCTGCCCTCCGTGAACGGGGACGTTCCATATGTCCCAACCGTCGGAGAGCAGCACCGAAACGCCGCCCTTAGCCCACCCTATGGGGAATCGCGGAGGCTTCGAGATGTTGTGATCGTCTTCGGTGTTGTAGAAGACCGAGGGGACTTTTTCGGTGATGTTATACGACCGGCCCGTGGTCATATCATACGTGTAGAAGTGGCCCTCCTCGAAGTAAAGGATGTGCGTTCCGTCGGGCGACGGGCCGTAGTAGTTGCGCGCCTTCTTAACGGCAAGCCTTCGCTCTCCGGTCTTTAGATCGACGGCGTAAACGTCCTGATACCGCAGCCCGTCGAGGTTGCCCGTGTATTCATACGGGCTGTTGTCAAACCCGATGGCATATTTGTGTTTGGGCGCAGCATCCATCCGCCTGACGTTATCGTCGCCGAGCCGGATGAATCTCTTCTCGGCGATGCGATAGGTCGCAAGGTAGTTATGGTTCTTATCCAGATTCTCCTGGACCTGTTGTTGCGATTGCAGCCTGCTGTCTTTGTGGTGCCATATGACCACGTCTGGCTTATCAGGCTCGTCCCTTCTCATCGCTGCCATCGCCGCGGCCCTCGGATCGGGCGCGGCGTCGCCGTCTTTCTTCTCCTCGCCCGCTTTATCGGCGTCTTTTTTCTTTTTCGCCGCGTGTATGCCAAAGAGCAGCCCGGTCATATCGTCGGTCCATACGGGCGAGCGATTCGGGCTCAGGGTCATGTCGGCAGGAAAGCTTTTATCTTCTTTCGGGTCGTAGGAGACTTTTCGAGTGTTCGCCCCGACATCCGAGAAGGCGACGACGCTATAAAGCTTATCTTCATACTTTTTGTCCTCGACGCCTTTCAGCGCGGCAAACGCGGTGCCTTCTTCATTCCAGTTGAGGCTCCTGTAATTCGCCTTGTCGCTTTCGAGAGGGAGGACCGCGCCGGACGACATATTTCTGAGCTGGATTCCGTTGCCGGTCTTCTCGGCCGCATCGATTATGAATGCGAGGTGGTTGCCCTTCTTATCGAAAGCAAACTCGGAGACGTTTCCGATGTTGAGCTGATTGCCCGTCGAAAGCTCATAAAGGATCAGGTCGGTCCCGCTCGCCCTGTCGGACGAGGCGGCGCTTGCAGGCGGGACCGGGAAAGGCGAAGGCGAGGGCGGCCCTGTTGCGGGGCCGTCGCCGGTTCTGTGGAGCGCGATCCAGGTCGACTGCTCGCCGGAGAATGCGAACCGGCGAATCTTTTCAAACTCGATCTTCTTTTCGGTAGCGAGATTGACCAGCGCGACCTTCGTATGAATCGGCTTGCGCTCTTTTCTGAGCCTCTTCGTCTCTTTCGAGTTGGGGAATACCGTAAAGGCGACCCACTTCGAGTCGTCCGAGAAGGTGATGGGGGCGAAGCCTCCTTCGCCCGCCGGGAACTTTAATTCCTTGTTGTCCGAAAGCCTTCTTACGATGACCTCGCCGTCGCCTTCATTCGGCACGAGGCGATAAGCGAACCACTGCCCGTCATTCGAGACGGTCGCCATCTGAACACGCTTCCACGATGCCACGTCCGCGATCTCAAGAGGTCTCGGGGATTGCGGCGCGGTCTGTGTCGCCTGCGCTTTTTGCGAACTCTCTTTCGCCGCCTGCGGCAGCGCGACGCTCACAAGAACAAGAACCCATATGAGCGGAATGACACTAAATCTTTTCTTCATCAGGGGCCTCCCAGTACTTTTGATTACTCCACTGTGTGGTTTTTAAAGAAACGGTCGGGTAAGCCAGAATTTTGCAACAGGCGCAGCCAATCAGGCAAATCGATACCGATCTCATTTTGTCGAAATAACCGCAGAGGACGCCGAAGGATCGCAGAGGATTGAACAATTCCTCTGCGATTCAAATTCTCTTCCTCGACCCAGAACCCGACAGTACTCCAGAGCGTTACTGTCCGGGCTTCGCGTCCACTTTGCGGAACCAGGGGCTTCCGAGGCTTTTATACGGGCCGTCATCTACGGATATCTCGACCACCATGCGGTAGTGAGCCGGAGAGTACATATGCGTCTTCCCTTTTAGCTTTATGGTCCTGCCATCCTTTTTTATAGGCGTGCTCTCCCAGAATATGGTGTAGTAGCCGCCGAGGTCGCCGCCGACAGAGCCGGTCTTGAGCGTCGACAGGCCGAGGCTGTCGATCTCGTAGCGGGTGACGATCTTTTCCGCTTTGTTGTATCCCATGATGGCCCGGCCTTTGAAGGGGCCTGCCGGGCCGTCGGCCTCGATCTCGCTTTCATAAAACTGCCCGTTGAGAATCTTCCTGTAGGTCTCCGTCCCCGTGACTTTGCCGCCCGGGCCTAGAGGCGATTCGGGCATCTTCCATTCAAACGACCATGTGCCCACAAAGTAATCCATATCAAGCGGCGGCATGGTGTCGGTCGGCTGCGTCGGGCGAGAGGCTTGCTGAACTAGAAGCAGCGCAAGTACAAGCGTCTTTATCATGATCTGTGCTCATTTGCGGCTTATTTGTTCGCCGTCATCTTCGTCAGGTCCCGGCTGTCGACTATGTACTCGAACCAGGGGATGAACATCTCATCCCAGCTCTGCTCGGCCCAGAAGACCTCTTTTTGAGGGGCCGGGTTGTAACGGTTCTTGAGCGAGTTGTCATAGTGGGCAATCGCTATCATCTTGCTGCCTGCCGGGACCTTGAGTGGCTCTTGCAGCTCGTAATGGAGCTGCCAGTTGAAATCGAACCTGGGCACATTCAACAACACCTGTTGCCGCCCGTCCGGCCATTGCAGGATGTACTTGATATCCTTGCCGCGAAGGTGCATGTGCGGCGCAAAAGCATAGATCGTGATGTTCTCCTTTATCGGCGTATGCCCGATGATCTCCCAGTTGTCTGCATAGGGGGGTATGTTCGGGATCTTCCCACGCGTGCGCACCTCGCGCCCGTTGACTACTCGGGTCTCGCCGATATCTTTTCCGCCGACGAAGATGATGTCATTGACGCCCTTTGTGAGCACTTCGTGCGTCACCGGCACTTTTGAGAACCACAGGCCGAGCATCGAGCGGTCCTTTTCGACACGCCCCGTCGGCTGGTAATGCATGTTGAACTGGAAATACATACCGGGGCTTATGCGTTTTGCGATTCCGGGGCGGTGATGCTCATATCCTTTTCCGGGGGCCTGCCCGACCAGCTTGAACGCGCCCGCGCGAACGAACGAGTCCTGGCTCTGAAAGACTTCGCTGCCTTCGCGCAGCCCGTCATTTCGGCGTTGCTCAGCCTGGGCCGGCTTATCCGACGACTCGGCCCTGACGGCCCTGCCGTTTAGGATTTTGCTCCCTTCAGGGAGCCTCGTGACGTTGGCTATCGAGTGATGCACAACGGCGGGGTTGCCGGGTCGCAGCTCGACCGCTTCGATAAAGCGGTCTTCTTTAAAGGGGACCGGCACGTAGAAGTTCTGCATGGGCAGCTCGCCCTCGGCGGGAACTTCGAACTCTATCGGCATGGGGATGACCAGATCGGGCTCGCCTGCGGTCCAGCCCGGCGTGAATTTCGGCACCGGCGGAATCTCTGCCTCGTTCCCTTTTGGCGAGCCTGCCTCTACCCAGGCCACTATCGTATCGATCTCTTTTTGCGAGAGGCGGCGGTCGTTGCGGAACTTGAGCGACGTTTCGGGGTCCGCGAACCAGGGCGGCATCGTGCGGTCGATCACCTCTTCCTTTATCGCTTTGCTCCAGGGGCGAATCTCTTCATACGAGAGCAAGGTCATAGGGACCGGCTCGCCCGGACGGTGACAGACGCCGCACTTGTTGAATATGATCGCCGCGACATCTTTCGAAAAAGTGGGAGCGCCCTTTTTAGCGTCGGCATCTGTCACGACGCTCGACGACGACACGACGGCGATAAACGCGCCGATCATAAGGATTGAGAGCAGGCGTTTCATCTCTTCCCCCTTCCCTCTTTGGAAGCGATATCTCGCTGGAGGTTCTGGCCGTCGATGGTGTAATCCAGATACCCGATCATCATCTCGTCCCAGGTCTGGTCTCCCCATCGCACGGTCTTCGTCGGGTCCGGGTTGAACTTGTTCTTCGGAGAGTTGTCATAATGCGCGACGCATTCGAGCCGGCTCCCTTTAGGCGCGGCGACCGGCTCTTTGAAGAAATAGGTCAGTTGCCAGTTGAAGTCCCATCGAGGCACGCTCAGAAGCAGTTTCGATGTCCCGTCCGGGTAGACCAGGCGATACTCAAAATCCTTGCCCCTGACATGCATGTGCGGGTGGAGGCTGTCGATATGACTGTCCTCTTTGAAAGTGAACGAGCTTGTGACCCTGAAGTTAGGATGGCCTGCGGGTATCTCCAGATTGCGCGCGACCGCGCCCGCCGTGATTACGCGCTTTTCAACGGGCGCTCTCGAAAAGATCAACCCGATGCTTGTGCGGTCCTTCGCCGGTTCGCCCGTGGGCGTGTAGTGGACTTGAAAGATCAGCATCGAGCCTTTCTTTATCAGCTTGGCCTGACCGGGTCTGAGGATCAGAGGGTCTTCGCCCGGCGCCCAGCCTATGAGCCTGCCGTCGGCGCTGTTGCCTCGGCGCGGGGATGCCTGGTTCGGCCTGGGCTGACCAGCGGCTGTCTGCTCTTCGAGGCGAATCTCGCCCGGAGGCGGAAGCGGGTCCTCGCCCGGCTCGCGGACGCTTACTATGACGTGATGGACGACCGAGCGGTTCCCCTGCCTTATCTCGGCAAACTGCACGTACTTGTCTTCGGTGAAGTTCGTAGGCACGGCGAAGTATTTATAAGGGATCACCCCTTCAGACGGGACGTTGAACTCTTCGGTCATCGAAAAGACCACGTCCGGCTTTCCGATGCTCCACCCTTCGGTGAACTTCGGCGGCGGTGGGAGGTCTTTCGGATCGCCTTCTTTAGCGCCGCCGTCTACCCAGGCCACTATCGTATCGATCTCCTTCTGCGTTAGACGGCGATCATTAGAGAACTCGGTGTGGCGCGGATCGGCGTACCAGGGCGGCATACGGCGTTCGAGGATGACCTCTTTGATCGATCTAGCCCAGGGCCTTGCCTCTTTGTAGCTGACGAGCGACATCGGGGCCGCTTCGCCAGCGCGGTGGCAGACCACGCAGTTCTTATACAGGACCGGCGCTACATCTTTTGTGAAAGTGACGGCGGACGAGGCAGGCTTGTCGGCGCTCGTCGCGTCCTGTAACAGAAATACACCCGCCAGAATCAAGCCGCAGGCGAGGCTGAATTTGCAGATGTGCTTCATATGTTCCTCCTAAAAACAGTCTAGCGAGTCTGGCGAGTCAGGAACGGTCTAGCGGGTCTAGCGAGTCTGGCGAGTCTGGCGCGTCCCGCTCCTGACGGTATTGATTACTATGCAACAACTGATTTATGCAATGTCTGTCTCCGAAGCGACTCGCCAGACTCGCCAGACGCGCTAGACTGTTTAGCTAGACTGTTTTGCAAGACTGCGGATGTAGTTGATCACCTGCCATATCTCTTTATCGGTGAGTCTGTCTTTATACCCTTCCATATCGCTGCTCACGCCTTCTCTGATGACAACGAATATCTCGCCGTCGCTCGACCCGTAATCCCATGTCTCGTCGACGAGGTTCGACGGCGTCCCTCCGCTCAAAGCCATCGAGCCGTCGCCCCTGGCCGAAGGGCCGTGGCAGCCGAGGCAATAACGCACATAAGTCTTTCTTCCGGCCTCGATCGTCTCTGCGTTGCTCGCAACCGGGTTTTTGAGCTCTCTCGCTCCCTGGCGAACTTGAGGGCCGGCGCTGCCCTCGCCCGCCCAGATATACGCAAAGACGGCGATGGTGAATGTAGCAACCAGCAGACGCTGCATCTCGATCCTCCTACTCTTCGGGCATGTCGAAGTTCTCGCACATATAATCGGCATACGAGTATTGCAGGTGAACGAACACTTCGTGAGCCATGTTGATAAGCCTGTTCAACCCGTACTCGTATTGATTATTCTCGATCTTCATCGCTATTGAAACATTCCCTCCCCTGTTTGCAAAGCTGAGACTGGCCCGCTTCTTATCGATCAGCCGGTGACGGGGAAGATCGCCGTTGTGATACTGCTTCAAAAAACATTTTAGCTCCGCGTACATCTTTGATCTCGAAGCTATATTCGGCAGAAGATTGTTGAACCTCAAAACG
>DASTET010001098.1:0-3466 GCA_035709445.1 Blastocatellia bacterium
TGCGTCACAGCGAGCGTCTCGCCACGATCGGCCGCGTCGCCGCAGGCGTCGCCCACGAATTAGGGGCGCCCCTGAACGTGATTGATGGGCGCGCCGAAAGATTACTTACGCACCCGAATGTGCAGCTTGAGACCCGCCAGCGCAACCTCACCATCATTCGTGCCCAGGCAAACCGCATCAAACGTATCGTGCGCCAGTTACTCAATATAGTTCGGCCTCACGATATTCGCTTCGCGCCTGTTTCGGCCGCGCAGTTGATCAACACTACAGTCGAGCTGATAGAAGGCGAGGCGAAATCGGCGGGGATCAGTGTGGAGGTCGCGTCTGAAGAGAGTGTACGGATCAACGCCGATGAGGGCCTGCTTCAACAGGTGCTCCTGAATATCTGCTTTAACGCGATTCAAGCGATGCCATCGGGTGGCTGCCTGCGCATCGAGTGCCTGGACGGCGAGATGGCGGAACCGGAACGTCGCTTCGTCGGCATACGAATTTCGGATACAGGCGGCGGTATTGCGCCTGAGAGTTTATCGCATATTTTTGAGCCATTTTACACGACGAAAGAGGCGGAGGGCGGCACGGGGCTCGGTCTTACCATATCGCGACGCATAGTAGAGCAGCATGGCGGGTGGATTGAGGCGGCAAATAAGGACGAGGGTGGCGCGATCTTTACAATCTGGCTTCAAAGGTGTGAGCAAGAATCCCGTAATCCAGTTGACGGGAATGTTGAAGAGAGAATTGATCACCATGAGAGCGCGATTGCTGGTAATTGAAGACGATTCGGATATGCGCGATTTTCTCCAGGATGTCCTGGAAGATGAGGGCTATGAGACGGTGACGGCGGTCGATGGGCGCGCGGCGCTCGCGCAAATTGAGCGTGATCGTGACGCTATCGACCTGGTAATCACCGACGTCCGTCTGCCGGGCATCAGGGGCGATAAGCTTTTGCCTGTAATTCGGGAGAAACGCCCAGAAGCGCCGGTTGTGGTCATCACAGCCTTCGGGTCGGTCGAGCAGGCGGTGCAGATGGTGAAGTCAGGCGCCTTTCAGTACATCATCAAGCCCTTTGAGACGAGCGAGTTTCTGCGGATCATTGAAGAAGCATTGGAAGCAAGCGCGCCGCAGCGCGAGCAGGCGCGGCTGCGGCGCGAGCTACCCTCCACGCCCGCGCGCATAATCGGCGCCTCCCGTCCGATGCAAGAGTTATTCGAGCTTATAGGGCGTGCCGCGCAGAGCGCGAGCACTATTTTGATCACGGGCGAGTCCGGTACAGGGAAGGAACTCGT
Source organism: Blastocatellia bacterium (assembly GCA_035709445.1). Taxonomy (GTDB): domain Bacteria; phylum Acidobacteriota; class Blastocatellia; order UBA7656; family UBA7656; genus DASTET01. The sequence continues at coordinate 1,284 of DASTET010001098.1, forward strand.
CGCCCGCGCCATACACGAGATGTCAGGGCGGCGTGGCGCATTCGTACCCGTAAATTGCGCGGCGATTCCTGCGGAACTGATCGAAGCAGAGCTATTCGGCCATACAGCGAATGCCTTTACCGGGGCGAGACAGCCCCGCGCTGGGCTGTTTGAGGCGGCGGACGGCGGCACGCTTTTCCTTGACGAGGTAGGAGACCTCCCGCTCTCAGTTCAGCCGAAACTCCTGCGCGCCCTGCAAGAGGGTTACGTTCGCAGGGTGGGTGCGGACCGCGAGCGCGATGTGAACGTGCGTGCCGTCGCCGCGACGAACCACGATCTGGGAAAGGAAATGAGCGAGGGGCGCTTCCGCGAGGACCTGTACTGGCGCCTGAACGTCATCCACATTCGCGTGCCCTCGCTACGCGAAAGGCACTTCGACATTCCACTGCTGGTCGAACATTTTATCTCCAAAGTCGCCGAGTCCGCAGGCAAACCGCCTTTGCAGATTTCCTCGGAAGCTCTGGCGCTCCTTACGGCATACCCATGGCCCGGTAACGTGCGCGAGCTTGAGAACGTCATCGAGCGGGCGGTGGCCCTCACAAAGGGCACTTCTTTGACGCCTGGTGATCTGCCGAATCGAATCCGAACGAGCGGCGAGTCGACGGCCATCATTACTCGATCGAGCGAACAGCGGCTGACGCTCAGAGAGCTCGAACGTGAGTACATTGTAGAAGTGCTACGGCAAACCGCCGGCAACAAGTCACGCGCGGCTGAGATACTCGGGCTCGATCGCAGGACTCTTTACCGCAAGCTCGACGAGTACCGCGCCGAGGACCCATCGTTTGAACTGTGACATATTGCCACAACCTGATCATACGACCGATCTTCGACCGCTGATAAGGTTCCAGATCAGGACTATTGCCGCGACGACAAGCAGTAAATGAACAAGTCCCCCGGCAACATCAAGAGCAAATCCCAATAACCACAAAACGAGTAAAATAACGAAGATTGTCCAGAGCATGATCTCCCCCTGTGATGAATTACTCCTTTCGTCCACTGTCGGGCGGACTGTGTCTGCCTCGATCTATGATTCCACTCTTACGAATTATCTGGGCAATGCCTGTGCCATCTTTGAATGGAAGACTTCTCTGGAACGCTGCTTGCCGAGATGAACTAAAAGGTCAGGCAATACGCTCTTAGAAGTATGCAGATATATGCCGTGACAATTATGAACGTGAAGGAGGCTACCATGAAAATCTCACGGTCTTATGCACTCTCAGTCCTGGCCCTTGTTCTACTCGTCGTTTCTTCGCACGCAGCGCCAGCGCCTCAGACAGCGGTTCCTGCCGGAACCGAAATGCTCCTCCGGCTGAATACGGGAATCAGCAGTAAGACCAGCCGCGTAGGCGACCGGTTTACCGCAAGTGTCATCTCCCCGAGCCGCTTTGCGGGAGCAGTTGTACAGGGCCGCATCGCGCGAGTCGAGGAGTCGGGGCGAGTGAAGGGGAAGACCGAGCTTGGGTTGGCATTTGATACGATTCGGTTCAGGAACGGCAGCACCGCGCCGCTCGACGCGGAGCTCTTAGAGGTCCGCCAGTCCGAATCCGTAAAGGTTGTCGACGAGGAGGGTAACATCGAATCTGGCAGCCGTGGCAAACAGAGCATCAAGCGAGGCGCTATAGGGGCTGCAATCGGCGGCGTATTGGGAGCGCTTATCGGCGGCGGCAAAGGAGCTGTAGTCGGGATACTCGTCGGAGGCGGGGCCGGGGCGGGATCGCTCATAATAGATGGGTCGAAAGAACTGAGGCTGGAATCGGGGACAGAGATGATGATTCGCACCCTCAGAGCGACCGGCCAGACCTCTCGCGGCGGCGCTCTCCGTTCCGATCGCAATCTCATCATGGATGCCCAGAACGCACTGAACGAGAAAGGGTATGATGCAGGCCCTGTAGACGGCCTTATGGGGCCGCAAACACGATCCGCGATAGGCAGGTTCCAGCGCGACAATAACCTGCCGGTTACCCGGCGGCTTGATCCAGAAACTGCTGAAAGGCTGGGAGTATCCAGGGGTAACTGGGTATCTTTATTTCTCTGGCCGGGACCGTCGCTCCTGTGACAGCTCCTGGTAATACTGAATTTATTGCTGCTGATTTAGAGCGTGCAAGCTACCGGTATCCGAGCCGGCTATTAACTTGGGATTCCTG
>DASTET010001099.1:0-2155 GCA_035709445.1 Blastocatellia bacterium
CAGTGTCCGGCATTTCAACTTTCGGAAGAGGCGCGGCGGGCGCAGGCGTAAAAGACTGCGCCGCGACCCGAGGGGTTTCGCTCGCTCTGCCTTCGTCGGTTGCAGGCTCATACCCGTATTGTTGCGCTGGCGCGGCCTGTGAAGTGCTTAGCCGTCCGGGACCTTTTCGAATTCCGCCGGTCGAGGGAGTCCCTCCCTGCGAGGTGCTTGAAGGAGGAACTGAGCCTCTCGAAGTCGCGCCGCCTCTGTTTATGCGCGATTCCATTTCCTGGATGCGCTCAATCGCATCTTCGAGCATGTACAGCCTTCCGGCATGAACGAGCTTCATCAACCCCATCTCAAGCTGGAACCGGGGCTGCGAGGAGACCCTGATGTCCTGCTCCGTCTTTGTGAGGATCGAAAAGAAGCGCAACAGGTCCTGTTCAGAGAATGAGTCCGCAAGCCGCGCGAGATTCTCTCCCTCGCCCGCTGGCATCTGTAATAAATCCTGGTCGAAGCCCGCAACCTTGACGACCAGCAGCCCGCGGATATGGACCATAAGCTCGCGGCAAAGGTTGCGCAGGTCGTACCCGCGCGAGACCACGTCTTCTACGATAGATAAAACCTGGCGCGCGTCCTGATCGGCTATGGCCTGAACTATCCTGTTGAGCGTCTCAAGGTCGACGAGACCGAGCGCGGCGGATACATCTTCATCCGTTATTGCGTTGCCCGCAAAGCTTATGACCTGATCGAGCGCCGACTCGGCGTCGCGCATGGAGCCTTCGCCCGCGCGCGCTATGGCGAGCAGCGCCGTATCGCTTATCTGAATCCGAAGATCGCCTGCGATCATTCGAAGCTGCTCATAGATTCGTTTGATCGAAATGGTTCTAAACTCGAAGACCTGGCAGCGCGACAGAATAGTATCGGGGACCTTGTGCAGCTCGGTCGTCGCCATTATGAAGACGACGTGCGGGGGCGGCTCTTCGAGCGTCTTGAGCAGAGCATTAAAGGCCGGGCCCGACAGCATATGGACTTCGTCTATTATGAAGATCTTGTAACGGTCGCGGGCAGGCGCAATCTGAATCGTATTGATAATGACATCGCGGACATTCTCTACACCGGTGTTTGATGCCGCGTCGATCTCGAGCACATCGATAGACCTTGATGCCGCGATCTCCCGGCAGGAATGGCATACGCCGCACGGCTCGGCTGTGACGCCGGTTGCGCAGTTAAGCGACTTTGCGAGTATGCGGGCGGTTGTAGTCTTTCCGACCCCTCGCGCGCCGGTAAAAAGATAGGCGTGATGGAGCCTCTTCGAGACGAGGGAATTGCGCAGGGTCCTGGTGATCGCTTCCTGCCCGACCACCTCGTCGAAAAGCTTTGGTCTGAACTTTCTTGCTATAACGAGTGATTCTGACATTCAAAGTGTAGTCTAGGCCGATGACAGACCGCTTGCAAGACGAATGAGAATTGAGATTTTACACAAGCTGGTCAGGCTCCGGAGTCACCGCGGCACATCCGCGTGCTGCTACCGTTGCTCCGTTCCCGGCCTGGCGGGGTTCGCAGCCGCGCGATTGCACGGTTTCCGGAGCCTGTCAATGGGATTTCAAATTTGAAATTTCAAATTTGAAATCGAGCGAAGCGAGAGTGGCGGAGAGGGTGGGATTCGAACCCACGGTACAGTTTCCCGTACACAGCATTTCCAGTGCTGCCAGTTAAGCCACTCCTGCACCTCTCCATCTGAGATTTCAAATCTCAGATTTGAGATTCCAAATGGCGGAGAGGGTGGGATTCGAACCCACGGTACCCTTGCGAGTACAACGGTTTTCGAGACCGCCCGATTCAACCACTCTCGCACCTCTCCGCGCTTGAACTGGCTCTCCGTTTGTCGCGGAAAAAGGATTGTATCACCGCGCGACAATCGTCCTCAAGCACGCCGCCTTCGATGACAACCCTGTGATTCAAAAACTCTGTGCCGCATATGCCGAAATGCGAAACTATCGCTCCGGCCTTAGGGTCGTCCGCCCCAAAAACGAGACGTTCGACCCGCGCGTGCACTATCGCCCCCGCGCACATGGCGCAAGGCTCGATTGTCGAGTACAAAGTCGCCCCTGTCAACCTGTAATTCTTTACACCGCCTGCCGCCTGCCTGAGCGCCAGTATCTCTGCATGAGCG